>CAUBIP010000001.1 GCA_958436045.1 uncultured Oscillospiraceae bacterium
TCCGCTTCCACACGAAAAGAAAGGTTCTTTAACTCCAGCATAAGTAAAACCTCGGTTTCATGTTCTTTTTGGAATATACCATATTCTGCCTGACAATGCAATCAATCAAACCCACTTGTCCTCTTTTTTAGATGGTTAATTTTTCTGAAATCTGGTATAATTCCTATATAATAATGTATAATGGAAAAACTCCTTGTCTTTTTCCCGGAACTATGTTAGAATTTTAGCAGATTATAATATGGGTGGAGTGTGCCCATTTTTCTGTAGAAAGAGAAAGGAGATTCGCATGTATTCTTCTGATTACATCTGGGGGAAAATACTGGGTCATATGGAAGACCGCCTTTCCGCGCCGGTCGTTTCCACATGGTTTGATGATGCAAAAGTCATCGAGCTGACAGAAGACCGCCTGATTCTCTACTCTCCCTCCGAATTCCGCCGGGATACGATCCAGCGCCGCTGCGATGGCTATATTCGCGATGCGATGAAGGACCTGTTCGACAAGGATATTACCGTGGAGGTCTTTGGAGAAGAAGAATTAAACGCCTTCAGAAACAAAAATAGAAAGCCGGAATTTATCGAATTTAATCCACAGTTCACCTTCGACAATTTCGTCGTCGGCTCTTCCAACCAATTTGCCCACGGCGCTGCCATTGCCGTCGCCAACAATCCGGCAGACAGCTACAACCCCCTGTTTATTTACGGCCCCTCCGGCCTTGGCAAGACACATCTGCTCTATGCTATTGCAGGGCATATCCATAACAAGCATCCCGAATTTAATATTGTCTATATCAAAGGCGATCAATTTACCAACGAGATGATCAAAGCGCTGCAAGGCGGCAAAAACTTCGAATTTCGCAACAAATACCGCAATGCAGACCTTTTCCTGGTGGATGATATCCAATTTATCGCAGGAAAAGAATCCACGCAGGAGGAATTTTTCCATACCTTTAATAACCTCTATGAAAATCACAAGCAGATTGTCCTGACCTCTGACCGTAGCCCTTCTGATATGCAAAAGCTGGAAGAACGCCTGAAAACAAGATTTGAATGGGGTCTGCTTGCCGATATTCAGCCGCCAGACTATGAAACACGTATGGCCATCATCAAAAACAAAGCGATCCACCTGGGGCTGGACCTGCCAGACGATGTCTGTGATTTTATCGCGGAGAATGTGACCTCCAATGTCCGGCAAATTGAAGGTACCGTCAAAAAAATCCACGCGTATCATAATCTGAACGGCATGACGCTGGACATTCCCAATGTCAAGCGCGCCATTACCGATATCATCAATACCACCTCGATTCTTCCGACCCCGGCGCTGATTATTTCTGAGGTCTCCCGGTTTTACGGCATTGAGGAGACGGTCCTGCGGGGCACGCTAAAGAATAAGAGCACGGCAGAAGCGCGGCAGGTCGCGATGTACCTGGTCCGGAAGATGTTGAATCTCTCCTATCCGGATATTGGCCGGGAATTTGGGCGGGATCATACCACGGCGCTGCACAGTGTCAATAAAATTGAATCACTGCTGCAGAAGGACGATCACCCGCTGCATAAGACGATTCAAGATATTTCCGCCAATATCACAAACAAACTGCAATAAATTTTTTACGCTGTGATTTATCCACAATCTTCTGTGGAAAGTGGAGAACGATTTGGGGATAACTTTTTCCAATCATTTTCTCCACAGGTTTTTCAATTTTCCACTGCTTCTTTTCACACGCCGTTGTGGAGAAAATTTTGGCAGAAGTATGGGAAAAATTCCACTTTTCCACAATTTACCCAGTACTACTAGTACTACTAAATTTATATTATCTATTTATTTATCTATAAAGGAGTGAAGATGATGAAATTCTCCTGTGAAAAAGCACTGCTGACAGGCGCGCTGGCCGTCGCTGGGCGCACGGTTGCCATGAAAAGCGCGATCACCGCGCTGGAAGGAATTTATATTTCCGCTGACCAGGAGCTAACACTGACAGGCTACAATCTGGAAACGGGGATTACCGTAAAGATCCCGGCCCAGATCCAGCAGACCGGCAATTGTGTATTCCCGGCCCGCCTATTTGCAGAGATCGTCCGGAAGCTGCCGGATGATATCGTAAATATCAGCGTAGACGAGACACTGCACGTTTCAATCCAGTGCGGCATCTCCTCTTTTCAAATCGCTGCCGAGAGCGGCGAAGACTATCCGGAGCTGCCGGAGGTAGAATCTTCCAGCTCAATCACAATGCCTCAGAGCGCACTGCGTAAGCTCATCTCCGGGACGATTTTCTCCGTCTCTGAGAATATGGCCCGCCCGATTCATACTGGCTGCCTCATTGAAGCAGAAGGCGATACCGTCACAATGGTCGCGGTAGACGGTTTCCGCTTAGCAAAGCGGACGTACCACAGTGAAACTGCTGCGCAGAGCCTGAAATTCGTCGTCCCCGCCGCTGCGCTGCGGGAGGTCGAAAAAATCCTGGCAGATACGGACGAGCCTGTTCGTATCTACATGGGTAGCAAACATATTCTCTTTGCCATTGGGGATGCGACGCTCATCAGCCGTATTCTGGAAGGGGAATTCTTGGACTGGCGCCGGGTTGTGCCCAAAAACAACAGTATTCTCTTGACGGCAAATGTTCCCACTCTGACAGCCAGTATCGAGCGCGTTAGCCTGATCGTCTCGGAAAAAATCAAGAGTCCGGTTCATTGTAAATTCTCAGAAAATATTGCAGACTTCAAAACTGCGACAACTATTGGCTCTGCCCACGATATTTGCCCCATTGCAGGCGACGGTAAGGAGTTGGAGATTGGCTTTAATTGCAGATATCTGCTGGACGCCCTCAAGGCCATTGGCTGCGAAGAGGTCACCTTAGAGCTTTCCAATGGGTTGAGCCCCATTGTTATGACACCGGTAGATGATACGGCAGATTTTGCCTATATGGTCCTGCCGGTTCGGCTGAAAGCAGGCGAATAAAATGAAGGTACTGGTCAGAAAAAGAAATCCCGGCGCGGAACATATTCCCATTACCACGCCATTTATCAAGCTGGAAAGCTTTTTAAAGCTGGCCAATGTCGTCGAGTCCGGCGGAATGGCGAAGTCTTTTATTCAAAACGGTGAGGTGCTTGTCAATGGGGAACCCTGCCTGATGCGGGGAAAAAAGCTCTACCCCGGCGATACCGTCACCTTTGACGGAAATTCCTATACGGTGGCGGCATCGTGAAGATCACGCAGCTGCAGTTGCGGCATTTTCGCAATTACCAGAAATTAACAGCGAATTTTGTTCCGGGCGTCAATCTCATCGTCGGGGACAATGCCCAGGGAAAGACGAATCTGATGGAAGCCATCACCTATCTCTCCCGCGGGCACTCGTTTCGCACCCGGAGGGAGCAAGAGCTAATCCAATTTGGGGAGGAGTTTGCAGAGCTGCAGGCGGCGCTGGATTCTTACGGCCGCTGCCAGGAGATCCGAATGCTGCTCTTTGCCGGTCGCCGGCCCCGGCAGATCTTTCTGGGCGGTGTCAAGCAGAAGACGGCATCCAATTTAAAAGGGAAGCTCTATACCGTGCTGTTTTGCCCCGAGGACCTTTTGATTCTAAAGGGCGGTGCGGCTGCCCGGCGAAAGCTGCTGGACGCGGCCATTTGCCAGCTGAGGCCCTCTTATGAGCAGGCGCTTATGCAATATCAAAAGCTGCAGGAGCAAAAAAGCCGGATATTAAAGGACCGATTTACCCAGCCATCTCTATTAGAGGTCCTGCCAGAGTATAATCTTCGCATGGCCCAGACAGGTGCAATCATCATTTCGCACCGGGCGGCCTATTTAAAAGAGCTGGACCGGTTCGCCCGGCAGTATCACAGCGATTGCACCCAGGCAAAAGAGCAACTGGCGCTGGAATATCAGACCGTCCGCACCGTAACAGACCCGCTGGCGGACCCAAAGGAGATCTTTTATCAGCTCCAGGCGCACCAGCAGGCCCATCTGCAGGCAGAGTTGGACTCGATGCAGTGCCTCTCGGGGCCACATAAGGATGATTTTGCGGCGCTTTTGGAAGGCCGTCCCATCAAAAGCTTTGGCTCCCAGGGTCAAACCAGGACGGCGTCCATCGCCATCAAGCTGGCTGAGCGGGAAATCATGAAGCAAGATACCGGCGAGGAGCCGGTTCTGCTGCTGGATGACGTGCTTTCCGAGTTGGACCCGCTGCGGCAGAATTTTATTCTCAATCAGATCAAAACGGGGCAGGTATTTATCACCTGCTGCGAAAAGGAAAAGCTGACCCAACTGGGCCAGGTCATCACCGTGGAAAACGGTGCATTTCGGAAGGAAGCGTAAGAAGGCGGTATGTACATTCAAATCGGCGGAGATATGGCGGTGCGCCGCCATACGATTATCGGTATTTTTGATTTGGATAACGCGTCTTATTCAAAGCATACCAGAAAATTTTTGCAGGATGCCGAAGAAAACGGCAGCGTGATCTCTGTCTCAGACGAATTGCCGAAGGCATTTATTTTGACGCAGGAGTACGGCATAGATCACGTATACCTGACACAATTCAGCGCAGCAACGCTGGAAAAACGGTTTTCCAGTGACGGGGAAAAGGCGGTATAGTTCATGAATGATAAGTTGAAACAGCAGGCGCAGGAGTATGATGCCAGTCAGATCCAGGTGCTTGAGGGGCTGGAAGCGGTCCGCAAACGGCCTGGTATGTATATCGGTTCGACCTCAGCCAGTGGTTTGCACCATCTGGTCTATGAGATCGTAGATAATTCCATTGACGAAGCTCTGGCGGGCTTCTGCACCCATATTACCGTGACGATCAACCCCGGCAATACCATCACCGTGACGGACAATGGCCGCGGCATCCCCGTGGATATCCAGGCGCAGACGGGAAAATCGGCGCTGGAGGTTGTTTTCACGGTGCTGCACGCCGGCGGTAAATTCGGCGGCGGCGGGTATAAGGTCTCTGGCGGTCTGCACGGCGTCGGTGCTTCTGTCGTTAATGCGCTGTCTGAGTGGCTGGAGGTCGAGGTCTGCAAGGAAGGCATCATTTACCAGATGAAATTCTCCCGGGGCGATATCACCCAGCCGATGCAGGTCATCGGCAAGGCGGACCAGCACGGGACAAAGGTCACATTTAAGCCGGATCCGGAGATATTTGACACACTGGAATATGACTATGAGACCCTGCACACCCGCATGCGGGAGCAGGCGTTCCTAAATGGCGGCGTACGTATCGAGATCGCCGATCTGCGGACACCGGACGGCCCGAAGGACTCTATGTGCTACGCCGGTGGTATCCGTGAATTTGTCAGCTGGATCAACCGCCATAAGACGCCGCTGCAGCAGGATGTCATTTATATGACCGGCACAAAAGGCGACGCTATCGCAGAGATTGCCATGCAATATAACGATGGTTATAACGAGACCATGGTCTCCTTTGCCAATGATATTCATACCCCCGAGGGCGGCATGCACGAGACAGGCTTTAAAACAGCCCTGACCCGAGTACTTAACGCCTACGGCACCAAATTTGGCCTGATCAAAAACGGAGACAAGGTCTCCGGCGAGGATGTCCGGGAGGGTATCACCGTCGTCATCTCCGTCAAGCTGCCAGAGGCGCAGTTTGAGGGGCAGACAAAACAGAAATTGGGCAATGCGTATATCCGAACCCTGGTTGACAATGTCGTCAGTAATCAGCTGATGGTTTATCTGGAGGAAAATCCCGCCGTCGGGCGGACAATCCTGGATAAGGCCATGATGGCAAACCGCGCCCGAGAAGCAGCCAGAAAAGCCCGGGAGAACATCCGCCGCAAGAGCGTTTTGGATAATGAGCGGATGCCGGGTAAGCTGGCTGACTGCAATGAGCGCGACCCGGCACTGACAGAAGTTTACATCGTCGAGGGCGATAGCGCGGCTGGTTCCGCCAAGGGCGGCCGGGATTCCCGGTTCCAGGCGATCCTGCCTATGTGGGGCAAAATGCTCAATGTGGAAAAGGCCCGGGCGGACCGTATCTATGGAAACGATAAGCTCCAGCCGGTCATCACAGCGCTAGGCTGCGGCATTGGTGACGAAATTGACCTTGCGAAGCTGCGGTATCATAAAATCATTATCATGGCCGATGCCGATGTCGACGGCTCTCATATCCGGACCTTGCTTTTGACCTTCTTCTTCCGCTATATGCGTCCGCTGATCGAGCAGGGGTATATTTACGCGGCTGTGCCGCCACTCTATAAGTTGACCCGGGGCAAAAACTCCCGTGTGGCGTATTCCGACGAAGAACGCGACCAAATCTCCAGCCAGATGCGGGGCGATAATCCCAATGTGAAGATTGACATCTCCCGCTTCAAGGGCCTGGGCGAGATGGATCCTCACGAGTTGTGGGAGACGACCATGGATCCGGAGCACCGGAGCCTGCGCCGGATCACACTGAACGACGCCATTGCAGCGGATCAGTGCTTCACCATTCTGATGGGCGAGCAGGTCGAGCCGCGGAAGGAGTTTATCGAACAAAATGCAAAATACGCGGTCAATCTCGATTTCTGAGACGCCCGGTGTATAGCCCCGCTGGGAAGGAGTGACAGACTTTGTCAAAATCGAAGGATTATAAACCGGAAGATATCATGTACCCCAACCAGAACATTATTTCCAATGATCTGGTCAAGGAGATGCAGACTTCCTTTATTGAATATGCCATGTCCGTCATTGTGGCAAGAGCACTGCCGGATGTGCGGGACGGTCTAAAGCCGGTCCACCGCCGGATCCTCTACGCCATGTATGAGGACAATTTAACAGCGGACAAGCCCTTTAAAAAATCCGCGACCTGCGTCGGTGACGTGCTGGGCCGCTACCATCCTCACGGAGACGCCTCTGTCTATGATGCCATGGTGCGTTTGGCGCAGAATTTCTCCATGCGCTATCAGTTGGTCGATGGCCATGGCAACTTTGGCTCCATTGACGGCGACCCCCCGGCGGCTTACCGTTACACGGAAGCCCGTCTGAGCAAGCTTTCCAATGAAATGCTGCGGGACATTGAAAAGGATACCGTCAATTGGGATCCGAACTTTGACGAGAGCCGGAAAGAACCCCGGGTATTGCCCTCCCGATTCCCCAATCTGCTGGTCAATGGCTCCAGCGGCATTGCCGTCGGCATGGCGACGAATATCCCACCCCATAACCTAACGGAAGTCATCAACGCCTGCATCTGCGTGTTGGACAATCCGGACGCGACCTTGGCGGATCTGATGGAGCATATCCAAGGCCCGGATTTCCCGACCAAGGGCATCATCATGGGCCGCAGCGGCATTCGGGCGGCCTATGCCACCGGCCGCGGGCGGATCGTCCTGCGGGGCCGGGCGGAATTTGAAGAATACGGCAAGGATCGGGTCCGGATCATTATCACGGAGCTTCCCTACCAGGTCAACAAAAAGCACCTGGTGGAGAACATTGCGGACCAGGTCAAAGAAAAGCGGCTGGAAGGCATCTCCGACCTGCGGGACGAGTCGGACCGGAACGGCATGCGGATCGTCATCGAGCTGAAAAAGGACGCCAACGAGCAGGTCATTCTGAATCGGCTCTATGCGCAGACGGCGCTGCAGTCGGCGTTCTCTGTCAATATGCTGGCCTTGGTACAGGACCAGACGCAGCCGAAGATCCTCTCCCTGCGTCATATTCTGGACGAATATCTGACCTTCCAGGAAGAGCTGATCATTCGCCGGACAAAATATGACTTGAGAAAAGCCGAGGAGCGGGCCCATATTCTGGAAGGCCTGCTCATCGCCCAGGATCATATTGATGAAGTCATTCAAATCATCCGCAGCAGCTACGATGATGCCAAGCAAAAGCTCATGGAGCGCTTCGGCCTTTCGGACGTGCAGGCCCAGTGTATCTTGGATATGCGCCTGAAAGCGCTGCAGGGCCTGGAGCGGGAAAAGCTGACGGCGGAATACGAAGAGCTGGAAAAGAAGATTGCATATTTCCACGATGTTTTGGGAGATATCAACCTGGTCAAGGGCATTTTGAAGGACGAATTGATTGCCATCCGCGACAAATTCGGCGACGAACGGCTGACCGAGATCCAAAATGTGGAAGATGAGATCGACATTGAGGATCTCATCGAAGAGGAGACCTGCTGCTATACCCTCTCCAGCCAGGGCTATATCAAGCGCATGGCAGTCGATACGTACCGCGCGCAAAAGCGCGGCGGCCGGGGCGTCAATGCCCAAAATCTGAAGGACGATGACTTTGTCCGGCAGCTTTTCATCGCATCAACGCATGATTATATTCTTTTCTTCTCCAATATGGGCCGCGTCCACCGGCGTAAGGGCTATCTGATCCCCGAAGCAGGCCGGACCGCCCGGGGGACTGCCATTGTCAATGTCCTGCCGCTGGAGTCCGGCGAGCGAATCACGGCGATGCTTCTGACCCGGGAGATGGAGACGGAGGAGTACCTCGTTATGGTCACCCGGAACGGCACCGTCAAGCGCATCAAGTTGGGGCTTTTGAACACGGCCAGAAAGGCCGGCATCCGGGCCCTGTCACTGGACGAGGACGACGAGCTGATTGCCGTTTTGAAAACGACGGGCCAGGAAAATATCATTCTCGTCTCCCATAATGGTATGGCCATCTGCTTTCATGAGACGGATATCCGCCCCATGGGCCGGGATGCGGCCGGTGTCCGGGGGATGCGGCTGAACGTGGGTGATTATCTCGTCGGCGCAGAGATCGCGGCGCCTGGCAAGCAGCTTTTGACTGTCACAGAGCATGGTTACGGCAAGCGCACCCCGGTGGAGGATTACCTCCGGGGCGCGGAGGACGGCACCCGTCAGCCGCAGCGACGCGGCGGCAAGGGGATAAAGGGCTACGGCATCACGAGCAAAACAGGCCAGATCGCCGGTGTTGCAATGGTCGAGGAGACGGACGATCTGATGATGATCGAAGACGGCGGCGTGATCATCCGGATGCCGGCGTCGGATGTCAATGTCTATAAGCGGGATACCCAGGGCGTGATCGTGATGCGCGTTGAGCCGGGCAACCGGGTCATCGCCGTGCAGCGGGTTGATGCTGCGCCGGAGGAGGAACTGCATGAATAAGCACGCGACACCCTTTGGCGAGATTCATCTGGTTGCCGTAGATTTGGATGGTACCCTGCTGCAGCCGGATATGCGCTTATCTGACCGGGCGCGCAATGCCATTTTGCGAATTCAAAAGACTGGTGTAGAGGTCGTCATTGCAAGCGGAAGGCCCTACTGCAGTTTGCCGGAGACGGTGACCCAATTGCCGGGGCTTTCCTATGCGATTACCTCCAATGGTGCGGCAATTCACCGTTTGCCCGATGGGGCGCGGATTTGGGGCTCTTCCCTATCCCAGGCCGCAGTTGAGGTGATTTTAGCGGAGACCGCGCACTTCCCGGTTTTGCTGGAGGCGTATATTGCCGGGGTTGCCTATACGGAAACGCGGTATTTTGAGGACCCGGTTCGTTGGGGAAATCCCTACCCGGCGTATATTTGGAATACGCGCAAACCAGTTGCGGATATGCGTTCTTTCTTACAGCAGCATTGCCGGGAGTTGGACGGGATTACAGTTGTGTGTATGGATTCGGCAGTGAAGCGAGAGCTGTCCCATGTGATTGGACAGCTTGCACCGGAGGTATACCTAACGGCATCCTGCAGTCAGCTTCTGGAAATTGCGGATCGGCAAGCAGGAAAGGCGGCTGCATTGCAGCGTATCTGCCAGGAAAAAAGAGTGCCGCTCTTCCAATGCGCAGCCTTTGGTAATGGAGAAAACGACAGCCGGATGCTGCAAGAGGTTGGGCTGGGTGTTGCTGTTGCCAACGCAGAGCCGGAATGCCTCGCGGCAGCAGATTTGATTGCGGAAGAAAACAGAGCGGACGGTGTAGCCCAGGTCATGGAAGCCATTGCCGCAGCGCGGGAAGCAATCTGGGAATGATCGAACCTTAGACTTATATGAAAAAGCCTGAATATGCCGAGCGGCATATTCAGGCTTTTTCAGCATTATTTTACGATCAGAAGAATCAGAGCAGTAATTCTGCCAGCGCTTGTGTCGAATCAACCAGGGTTGTAGCGCCCGCACGGAGGAGCGCTTCTCTTGTGCGAAAGCCCCAGGTCACGGCGATCCCGGCAATGCCGGTGTTTTTCGCCGTGGCAACGTCGACTTCCGAGTCGCCGATATAAACGCTGCGGGCCGGGTCGGCATGCAACTCCTCCAGGGCGGCCAGGATCACGTCCGGCGCCGGCTTCCGTCGGATGCCCGGCCGCTCCCCGACGCAGACCGCCATCATCCCGGGAAAGTGCAGATCTCCCAGCTGCTTGACTGCCCAGTCCAGCTTATTGGAGACGATCCCCATAGTGATGCCTGCCGCCTGGCACTGCAGCAGCAGGTCCATGACCCCGGGGTAGGGGGCGGTGTGATCGTTGCTGTGCTTGTCATAATGGGCAACAAAGGCATCACAGACAGCTTGAAATTTCGGGCAATCCCGACCGCCCGGCGTGCAGGCGGCCAGCAGCTCTGCCACGCCGTTTCCCGTTCCGGCGCGCACTTGCGCAGTTGTCGCCGCCGGTAGGCCACATTGGGTCAGGGCATAGTTCGCGCTGCAGGTCAGGTCGGTTAGTGTATTTAAAAGGGTCCCGTCTAGGTCCCAGAGTACGGTTTCATAACGCATGCTGCTTGCCTCATTTTCCTTTGATTTCAAATGCAAATTCATCTTCCGTCAAGCCGTCCTTTTTGAGCATCTGCTCCATAACGGCGATGTCGGCGGTGATATCCATAGCGTCCGTCTGGAAGAGCTTATCCAGCTGCTTTTCGTAGCCATCGCAGAGCTTGTCCAGAATGCCGCTGATCTTTGCTTTTGCCTGGCGGATGGAATCGGTCTCGATCCCCTCGGCCTCCAGCCGGGCATAGGTCTCCAGCGTTTTCAGGGTCTGGGGCAGATAATAGTCCATAAAAGTCTGCAGCTCCCCGGCGCGCTCCGGATGCTTTTCCAAATAGTCGAAGATCTTGCCCGTCAGGGTCTCGATACGGTCAATCTTCCGGGAGATCTCCGGATCGGCGATGAGATCGTTATCCGCCCGAATCTGCTGCAGCACCTGCTCGGCGGCGGATTTTGCCGCTCCAGCCTCCTGTACGGTATCTGCGGCGGGGGCTTCCTCGTCTGGGTCGTACGGGGTCAGCATCAGGCGGCCCCGCTGCAGGTCCAGCCATGCCGCGTCCCAAGTGCGCATGTCGATCATCTTTTGCAGATCTTCACAGACCTGCTTATAGGGCCGGTGGACTCGGTCGGCCAATTCGTAAATGGAGAGATAGCCGCAGTCCGGGTCGATCATCCCCACATATTGCTGTAGCCGCTGGGACTGCTTTTTCCGCAGCCCACCCAGAATTGCCAGGACGCCGCCTCCGGCCAGGAATGTCGTCCCCACGGCGAAAGCGCGCCAGAGGGCCCAGAAGCTGTGCCCGGCCGGGTGCGCCGTGACGATCTGCAGCAGACCGAGTACGGCCAGCGTAACGCCCGTGCCCAGCAGCGCCCCGCCAAATTTCAGCTTTCGCTTGGCCCGGTCCTGCTGCTTCGGGCTGGCCGGGGGCGGCGCGGCTGCCGGCTGCTGCTGTGCCAGATGTGCCAGGGTCTGCCGCCATTGCTGAAGCGTTTGCCCGGTGCCGAGGATCGGCAGTTTTCCGGCATTCTTCAAAACGACCAGCGCGATCCCGGCTGGCCAGAAGCATATAAACGCGAGGATGATAATGCCAGTCCAGGCGTTATCGCTGCGTTCTTTTTTCTTTTTCCATTCCTGATACTCCATGGCAGGCGCCCCTTTCTATGGAATGATCTGCTTCGGCTTGCGGTAGCGCTCCTCTTCCGAGAAGATACAGCCGCAATATTTTTGCATATAAAAACCCAGCGATCGGGCCATCTCCTGCCCCTGGCGAAACAGCGGCCGGAAATCCCGGTAGAGAAAATCAACCTGGTATTCTGCCGCGGCCCGCTGGGCGACCTGGCGCATCAGCGCATGATTCTGATAGGGGCTGATAAACAGGGAAGAGGTAAACGCATCGAAGCCCTCCCGTGCTGCTGTCTCCGCCGCCTGGAACAGGCGCATCTCATAGCATTTCACGCACCGGTTCCCGATATCCTCCGCTACGGTGCGGATAAACGGCCGCAGGGCATACCGGTCCTCCTCCAACAGCGGCAGGTGAATTTCACCGGCGTATTCCCGCAGACAGTTGCGCCGGGCGCGGTATTCCGTAAAGGGGTGAATATTCGGGTTATACCAAAACCCGGTGACATCCATCTGCTCATCCCGCAGTGAGCGAATACACATGCAGCTGCACGGCGCGCAGCAGATATGCAGCAATACCTTCATAAAGACGCTTCCTTATCCTTCTATCATAAAATTTCTCGAATTATCCACTTTGATTCTTATTATACCATAGCCCGATGTGACAGGCAAGTGATGTTTCCCGGCCCACCGGCGCAGATTTTCCCGTTGCAAGCGGCGCGGATTTCTGTATAATAAAGGGAGAACGAAAAAGGAGTTTTTGCAATGCTATATCTTGGATTGGGGCTGTTTGCCGTCTGTGTGATCGCGCTGGACCAGGTCGTGAAGTATCTGGTCGTGGCGCATATCAGCCTGGGCGGCATTGTGCCGGTGATGGATGGTGTGCTGCACCTGACCTATGTGCGGAATACCGGTGCGTCGTTTTCCATGCTGGCAGGGAGCCGCTGGCTGTTTGTCGGCGTTTTGGTCGTCTTCACCGCAATCCTTGCGGTGCTGCTCTGGAAGAAGCTGCTGACTAAGCGGTTTGAGCTCTGGTGCCTGGCGGCCGTCTGGGCTGGGGGCGTCGGCAATGCCATTGACCGGGTCGTTCATGGCTATGTGGTCGATATGTTTGAAGTAGAATTTATCAATTTTGCGGTGTTCAATGTGGCGGATATTTTTATCGTCTGCGGCTGTATCGGCTTATTTGCCTATATCCTGTTGTTTGACCGCAGCCGGAAAAAAGGAGAGGCCGCATGATCCTGCACTGCGAAACCGCGGGCGTCCGGCTGGATGTCTTTCTGACCCAGGCCCTGGAGGGCATGACCCGCAGCGCCGCGCAGCGCCTGCTGGAGGGGAATCATGTCAAAAAAGATGGGCAGCCTGTCAAGAAAAATCAAAAGACAGAGGCCGGGGCGGATTATACCGTCGAGATCCCCGAGGCCCAGCCCATCGCGTTGCAGCCGGAGAAAATCGACCTAGACATCGCCTATGAGGACAGTGACGTCGTCATCATCAATAAGCCGAAGGGCATGGTCGTGCACCCTGCGGCCGGGCATTGGTCGGGGACGCTGGTCAATGCACTGCTGTACCACTGTGGCGATTCTCTCTCAGGGATCAACGGCCAACTGCGCCCCGGCATCGTGCACCGGATCGACAAGGACACCTCCGGCCTGCTGCTGGTAGCAAAAAATGATTTTGCCCATCAAAAATTAGCCGCCCAATTGGCAGACCACACCATGCACCGGACCTATGTCTGCCTGGTCTGCGGCAACATTCGGGACGATAACGGCGTCATCGACGCGCCCATCGCCCGGCACCCGCAGGACCGGAAAAAAATGGCCGTCTGCCCGGATGGCAAGCGCGCCGTCACGCATTTTCAGGTGCTGGCCCGTTACCTAGGCTATACCTATGTGCAGTGCCGCCTGGAAACAGGGCGCACCCATCAGATCCGGGTCCATCTGGCCTGGAAGAATCATCCGATTCTCGGCGATACGGTCTACGGTCATAAAAAGCCCGAGCTTGGCCAGAGCAGCCAGTGCCTCCATGCCCAGGCGCTGACGTTTCTGCATCCCCGCACCGGCCGGCCGGTCACAGTGACCTGCGAGCTGCCGCCGTATTTTACAGAAGTCCTGGAGAAATTAAAGCGGATGCAGCAAATTGCGCCTTGACAAGGGCGCGGGAATCTACTATAATGCGGTTGTTCCAATGGAGCAACCGCATTACAAGCAGTCTTCGGGGGGCCGGGCGTATCCGGCTGAGAGTGAGCAAGATCGTGCTCTGACCCGCGAACCTGATACGGATCATGCCGTCGTAGGGAAAGATGCAGGCCGATTCTAAACCAGCGCATTGCAATCTTTCTGGTTGCAGTGCGTTTTTTCATTGGAAAGAAAAAGAATCGGAGGTATTTGTAATGGAAAAGAAAAAGAAATTCCGCGTTGCGCTGCGGGTGCTGTGCGAAGGTGCGCTGATGGTCGCGCTGGCGCAGATCTTGAGCTACCTGAAGCTGTGGGAGCTCCCCCAGGGCGGCTCGGTCACAATCGGCATGTTCCCCATTATCCTGTTCTGCATCCGCTGGGGCTTCGGGCCGGGTATGCTGGCGTCTGTCGTGTTCTCCGTGCTGCAGCTGGTGCTGGACGGCGCGTATGCGTATAGCTGGCAGTCCATGCTGGGCGACTATATCGTGGCCTTCAGTGTCCTGGGTGTCGCCGGGCTCTTTGCTCGGATGAAGGGCGGCTTTTTCCTGGGCAGCATCGCCGGCTGCGTCGCACGGTTCCTGGTCCACTGGATCGTCGGTGCAACGGTCTGGGCAGAATACATGCCGGATCGTTTCTTTGGTATGACGATGACATCCCCGTGGTTCTACTCCGCGTTGTACAATGGTAGCTTTATGCTGCTGGACCTGGTCATGATCCTGGTCATCGGCGCGCTGCTCTATAAACCTATGGGCAAGCATATGACCTGTCAACTGCCCAAAAAGCAAAAAGCGTAAATGAAAAAACCGTACCGCTGCGCGGTACGGTTTTTCCCCTGCACAGAAAATTTGGTGTTTACAAACGGGAAAAAATGTTGTACAATAGGCACAGGATGTGAGAGAATGAATTGTCTGAAATGTGGGCGCACCGTGGCCGATGGCGAATTGCTTTGCCCCGCATGCAGCGGCCAGGAATCGCATCCGGAACCAGAGGTAAAGATTCACATTCACGTGCATCACCGCGAAACGCCGGACTCTGCGGAGTGCCCAGTCGCGCTGCCGCAGAAGAAAAAGCCGCGATTGCGCCGTTGGCTTGTCGTTTCCTGTGTGGTGAACCTTTTGCTGGTGGGGCTGTTTTCGCTGCAGCTTCTCCGCGCGCGGCAGCTGCGGGGCGATTTCATGCAAGCCCAGTCTCAAGCGCAGGCGGCAGAGGCCGTTGCGGAAGAGAACCGCGCGGAGGTGGAGGCCGCCCGCGAAATGCTCGACCGCGCCGAGGTGGACTTGGCGCAAAAAGATGCCGTGATCACAGCATATGCTGAATTCACCGGTATTAGCATGGAGCAGTTACCCTGATTTTTAGGTAGAGGATTTGGCCACTTTGGATTTGCAATCTGTCTTTTCTCAGATGCTGATTTTGTTCACCATCATCGCGGTGGGCTAAGGAGCAACAAAATACCATGTGCTGGACGCTTCCCCAATCGGCATTTTTCTAATCTCGTCTTCTGCGTGACGAATCCCTGCACGATTCTGTACTCTGTTTTATCCGGAGAGCATATCCTGAAAAACAGCGAAGTCCTGTAGCTGACAGGGTATTTGATTTTGATTTATCGGGATCCCAATTTTTATGCGCCTGTTCTTTGCAGGTTAACGGAAGCCGTTTTCAAAATTCGCTTTGCCCCGGTGGGCAAGCAATTGTCCGCCGTATTTTTAAATTTGAAAATTCAATATGGGCCATTAGCTCAGCTGGGAGAGCGCCAGGTTCGCAATCTGGAGGTCAGGGGTTCGATCCCCCTATGGTCCACCATTGGACGCATATCTGAACCTTATCTTATGTTGGGTACGGTTTTCGTCCAAACCAAAAGGCACTTTCTACCATAATTGGCAGAGAGTGTCTTTCTTATTGCATGTTTTGCGTTCGACTCGTTCATGTTAATTTGAGTGAGTTGGTGAGAAATTGGGATACACCATTGCCACAGCCTTCTCAGAAAACTTGAACATCACCCCCTTACCTCAAGGTGCGATTAAAGTTGTATTGTAAACACGAAGTTTATATCGGCATACCGGAAAACGAACCGCTTGTCAATGCCTAAAGGCGGCTTTTACGATGAAGCCGGAAGACAAAACCGCAGTCGAAGCGGTAAATGTATTTGGGACCGGCGCGCCCAACACGGCGTATGCCAAGCTTTTTATCGGCGATTCCTTCTAAAATCCGCTGACGGACCCGAAAGCGGCCTGTTTTCCGCCAATGTGACCTTTGCACTGGGGCGCCGGTTGCAATTGCCGGGGCTGTCTGGTAAAATAAAGACAGCTTGTAGAAATGGGTGATTTTTGTGGACAAAGCGGCGGTTTTAACGGAATACTTCGGCCATACGGCGTTTCGACCCGGGCAGGAGGCGCTGGTCGATGCGATCCTGCAGGGGCGGGACGCATTGGGCGTTATGCCGACGGGGGGTGGCAAATCTCTGTGCTATCAGGTCCCCGCGCTGCTGCTGCCGGGGCTTACCCTGGTGGTGTCGCCGCTGATCTCCCTGATGAAGGACCAGGTCGCCGCACTAACGGCGGCAGGCGTCCCGGCGGCGTTTATCAATAGCTCCCTGACTAGCCCGCAGATGCAGGAGGCCTATGCCGGGGTCCGGCGCGGGGCGTATAAGATCCTGTATGTCGCGCCGGAGCGGCTGGAAGCGCCGGGCTTTGCCCGGCTGCTGCAGGATGTGCTGGTTTCCTTGCTGGCGGTGGATGAAGCCCATTGCATCTCCCAATGGGGGCAGGATTTCCGGCCAAGCTATCTGCGCATTTTGGAGTTTATCCAGGCGCTGCCCGTCCGCCCGGTCGTCGCGGCGTTTACAGCGACGGCGACGGCCTTTGTCCAGGAGGATATCATTCGCCTGCTGCAGCTGGAGGATCCGGTGCAGGTCATCACCGGATTTGACCGCCCCAATCTATACTTTGACGTGCAGCGTCCGCAGGATAAGCTGACCGCGCTGCAGGAGCTGATCGAAGCGCGACGGGAAAAATGCGGGATAGTCTACTGCGCGAGCCGCGCCAATGTGGAGCGCGTGTGCGATACGCTGCAGCGCCAGGGCTATGCCGCGACCCGCTATCACGCGGGCCTTTCTGAGGAGGAGCGCAGCCAAAACCAGGAGATGTTTCAGTATGACCGCTGCCGGATCATGGTCGCGACGAATGCCTTCGGCATGGGGATCGATAAATCCAATGTCAGCTATGTGATTCATTATAATATGCCCAAAAGCATGGAGGCGTATTATCAGGAGGCGGGCCGGGCCGGGCGCGACGGCAGCGTGGCAGATTGCATTTTGCTCTTCTCCCCGGGTGATATTATGACGGCCCAGTATCTGATGGAGCACAACGAGAATGACCAGCTGACGGAAGAGGAAGCGGCTGCCGTCCTGGCGCAAAATCGCCGACGGTTGGACCAGATGGTGGCCTATTGCAAGAGCGGCGCTTGCTATCGCGGTCTGCTGCTGGATTACTTCGGTCAGGAGCACCCGGAGAGCTGTGGCAATTGCGGCAACTGCGCCGGGGATTTTACGGAGCAGGATATTACGACGATCGCCCAGATGATCCTTTCGTGCATCGAGCGGGTGCGCAAAAAGCTGGGCTATTACGTCGGCCCAAGCTTGCTTGCCCAGGTCCTGCGGGGCAGCAAGAATAAACGTGTGCTGGAGCTGCAGCTGGACAGCATCTCCACCTACGGTCTGCTGAAAAAGACGCCGCAGGCGGAGGTCAGCCGGTATATGGAAGCGCTGGAGGAAGGCGGCTACTGCGCCAAGAATGAATTTGGCGCGCTGCGGCCCTGCGCGGCCGCGGCAGAGGTCCTATTCCATGGAAAAAAGGTGACGCGCCGGATCCGGCGTCAGGAGATCACCAAGGCGGGACCTGCTGCGCAGGAGAAGGAGAAGCTGCGCCCGACAGACGCGGCGCTGCTGTCCGCGCTGAAGGAAGTGCGCAACCGGCTGGCCCAGCGGGAGCGGGTCCCCAGCTATGTCATTTTCTCCAATGCGACACTGGCGGATATGGCGCGGCGTTGCCCGCAGGACGAGGAAGCACTGTTGGACGTCTCCGGCGTCGGGCGGATCAAAGCCGCCCGGTACGGCGCGGCATTTCTCGATGTGCTGCGGCAGTATGGGAAAAGTGAAGCGGAATTGCCGAAACAGCGACCGGGTCTGTGATCGACCCGGTCGCTGTTTTGCTATTCTGCCTCTGCCAGGGCTGTGAGCGTCGGCCCGGCCAGGCGGTATACGGTCCAATCGTCCATGGGCTCTGCACCCAGGGCACGGTAAAAGTCGATGCTTGGCTTGTTCCAGTCCAGGCACCACCACTCCAGCCGCCCGCAGCCCCGCTGGACGGCAATGCTGGCCAGCTTCTTTAAAATTGCTTTGCCATAGCCCTTGCCGCGAGCTTCGGGTTTGACGTACAGGTCCTCCAAATAGAGCCCGGCGCGGCCCAGGAACGTGGAGAAATTGTGGAAGAACAGAGCAAAGCCGATCTCCACCCCATTTTCCAGGGCAAGGAGCACCTCTGCGCACTGTTTGTCAAAGAGCCAAGTCTCCAGCGTTTGTTCGTCCGCAATGACCTCGTCCAGTAGCTGCTCATAGGCGGCCAAGTCTTTGATAAAACGCAAAATCAACGGCGTATCGCTGCGAACTGCGCTGCGGAAGGTCAGTGTGTTTGTTTTGCTCATAAAACCTCCTGATTTAAAGTAGTATCTTCCCCATAGCGGAGCAGAACATAGGCATCAAGCCCAGCGCCGCCGGCGCCGCAGGCGCGCCAGCCGGTGGCGCGGTAGAATGCCAGGGCAGTTTCATTGCAGCGGAGGCATTTCAGAGTAAGGGGCGGCGGATAGCAGGCGGCCAGATGTGCCACCAGCGCCCGCCCGACGCCGGTCCGCTGCGTGGCTGGGTCCACGAACAAAAAGTGAAGGAACCGGTCCGGCTCCCAGACACTGGCCAGGCCCGCCAGGCGCGTCCCCTGCCAAGCAAGGTACAGTGCCTCCCCTGCCGTGGCCGTGTCAAAGTCCGGGGCATGCCCGGGGAGCGATGTAGCCCAGACGCGGGCGAACAGCGTTCGTGCCTGCGGCGGCGCAGGTGCGGTCAGCCGTTGGATCGTGAGCGCCATCTGGCAGTCCTCCCGTTTTTAGAATCATTAGAATAAAAAGACAGCGCCAGGCTGCCGCCCGGGGAACCGGGCCCGGCAGTCTGGCGCGGATGCTGTGCTTGCTTATGCCATTCCGGCAGTGATGATGGCCATCTTGTAGACCTCTTCGGCGTTGCAGCCGCGGGAGAGATCGTTGATGGGCGCATTCAGGCCCTGCAGGATCGGGCCATAGGCTTCAAAGCCGCCCAGCCGCTGGGCGATCTTGTAGCCAATGTTACCGGCCTCGATGCACGGGAAGATGAAGGTGTTGGCATAGCCGGCGACCTTGCTGCCCGGGAATTTCAGCTGCCCGACGACCGGGGAGACGGCCGCGTCAAACTGCATCTCGCCGTCAATGGCAAGCTCGGGGGCCAGCTTCTGGGCTTCCTGCGTTGCGGCCTGGGAGAGGGCGACAGTGCCGCCCTTGCCGGAGCCCTTGGTGGAGAAGCTCAGCAACGCGACCTTCGGATCAATGCCGAAGAAGGCGGCCGTCCGGGCGGATTCCACCGCGACCTCTGCCAGCTTCTGCGCGGCGGTGAAGACGACATTGCCTTCCTTATCGACGCTGTCTTCATAGGAGATATTGATGGCGCAGTCGCCCATGCAGATCGTCTGCGCGCCGTCGGCGGTGTCCCGCGTCAGGATGAAGCTGGAGGAGACCAGGTGCGCACCCTTTCTTGTCTTGACCAGCTGCAGCGCCGGGCGGACGGTATCAGCGGTGGAGTAGGTCGCGCCGCCCAGCAGCGCGTCGGCCTTGCCCATCTTGACGAGCATCGTGCCGAAGTAGTTGCCCTTTTTCAGCGCGTCGCGGCACTGCTCTTCCGTCATCTTGCCCTTACGCAGCGCGACCATCTGGGCGACCATCTCGTCCATCTTCGGATACGTCGCCGGGTCGAGGATGGTGGCCTTGTCAATGGCAAAATTGCCCTTCTGCGCAGCAGCGCGGACTTCGTCCACATTGCCGACGAGAATGACATCCATCAGGTCCTCTGCCAGAAGTCGGCTGGCGGCTTCCAGGATCCGGGCATCGGGGCCCTCGGTAAAGACGATGGTGCGGCGCGTCGTATGCAGCGCCTGGATCAGCTTGGTAAACATGTAGATACCTCCCATGAGACGGGTAAAAATCCCGATATGTTGCCTTTATTATACATCTAATTTCCGCTCCTGACAAGGAGCGCCGGAAAAATTCGCCGGAAAAAGGGAGACAGACTGCCGGGAGTGCAGTGTTATCGCCGCGCCGGTCATGGGATGGGGGAAAAGCAGGCGCGCCGCGCACAGCTGCTGGGTGGAAAAGCCCCGCTGCGCGGACACCGCTTGGGAGGCAGGCGTACCGTACTGGGGATCGCCCAGAATGGGGAAGCCGCCATCGGCGCAGTGGACCCGCAGCTGGTGCGTCCGGCCGGTGACCGGCTCCAGCTCCAGTAGGCTGCAGCCGTCGCGCCGATCCAGCACCCGGTAGCGGGTCACGGCCCGCTGCCCGTCCGGCGCGACACAGCGTAGCAGGCTCGGCTTTGGCAGCCGGGCAATGGGCTTGTCGATCACCCCAGCATCGCGGCCCGGTCCGCCCCAGACGAGGGCATGGTAAGTCTTTTGCAACAGCCCCGCCTGCAGCGACTGGCACAGCAGGGCATGGGTGTAGGCGTTTTTGGCCAGTAGAACGACGCCAAAGGTATCCCGGTCCAGGCGGCTGACGGGGTGTACGGCGCAGGCTTGCCCCGTGGCGCGGTAATACCCGGCCAGGTAATTGGCCAGCGTCCCGGTGTTACGGTGAAAGCTGGGGTGCATCAGGAGCCCGGCGGGCTTGTCCAGCGCAATGACAGCTTCGTCCTCATAGAGGATCTCCAGCGGCCCCGTCTCCGCCGGGTAGTCCGGCGCGGGCTCGACGATGGGCACGCGGATCTCATCGCCAGGGCTGACCATAAAATTTGTCCGCTGGGAGACGCCGTTGACATAAAAGCATTGGAGCCATTTTGTTTTATGGATAAAAGAGGAGGAGCAGCGCAGCTCCCGCTGCAAAAATGAAGATAATTTTCCGCTGCGCGCTGCGATGCAATGCAATTCCATGGTATGCCCCTCCCCGTCTGGCGTTTGCGCCGCCGTTCTGCCCCTATTGTAGCTGGTGCGCGGGGAAAAAACAAGACCTGCCTACCCCGGACGCTTTGGCGGAAGCGGATTACGCTCCACCAATTCCAGAAGCTGCCGCAGGACAATGGCGGCGATGGGAAAGAGGATCATCCCCGGCACGCCGCACAGGCGGAACCCGGCGTACATAGCAAGCAGTGTTAGCAGAGGGTTTAGCCCCAACTGCTTGCCGACGAGCCGGGGTTCCAGGCTCGTCCGGGTCAGCGCCGCCACGGCGTAGAGCACCAGCAGGCCCACGGCCCGGTAGGTCTCCCGGCGCAGAAAGCAGACGATGGCCCACGGGATCAGCACCGTTCCCGTCCCGAAGATGGGCAGCGCGTCAATCAGACAGGTCAGCCCGGCAAACAGCAGTGGGAAGTCGATGCCCAGTAGGAGAAAACCGGCGGTCAAAATGCCGAAGGTCACGCCCATAAGCTTGAGCTGGGCCCGGAACCAGCCGCCCAGGGCGCTTTTCAGCCGCTGCAGGCAGGCGCTGTACTGGGCGTGCCATTTTTTCGGCAGTAGCCGCAAAACAGCCTGCCGCAGCGCCGGGAGCTGGGCGGAGATCATAAAGCTGGCCAGGATCGCCGTGACAGCGAATAGCAGCAGGTCCGGCAGCGCGCCGATCAAGCCGGAGGCGGCAGTCAAAATGGCCTCCGAACCCTTTTCTGCCAGAATACTGCCGCCGGTGAACAGCCGCGCGACCCAGCCCTGCAACGCCGGACCCAGCCCGTCCGGTGCACGGCCCGCCAACTGCTCAAGCCAGGCGCGCAGCTGCTGCGTTGGCCCCGCCAGCGACCGCAATAGCTGTGGCGCCTGCCGGGAGAAAGCGGCGGCTTCGGAAAACAGCACCCGGCCCAGCCCATACAGCAGCAGGCCGAGAACAAGCAGGACACCACTGACGCACAGCCCGCTGCAGGCCCAGCGGGGCAGACGCCCATGGGCGGATAGGCGGCAGACCAGCGGCTCCGCCAGCCGCGCCGCCAGATAGCCCAGCAAAAATGGCAGCAGGACCCCCAGCCCGAAGGCTGCCAGGACCCAGACCAGGGCGACTGCCGCCAGGATCGTCCCGATCGTCTTGAGAAAACGCCGCTCCGCCATTGCATGACTCCTTTCTGCCGGTTTTTCTTGTTGCTTTTTGCCGGGGACTGTGGTATGATGTATCGCGTGGAAAAACACATGATTTTGTTACAACGACACTGGAGGGGACAGTATGGCGCAGCAGCCAAAATACTATCTGGTAGAGGCCACCGCGCTGCCGGAGATCTTTCTCAAGGTGGCCGAGGCCAAGCGGATGCTCCAGACCGGCGAGGTCTCCACGGTGCACGACGCGGCGAAGATGATGGATATCTCCCGCAGCGCGTTTTATAAATACCGGGACTCCATCTTCCCCTTTCAAAATATGATGGCAGGCAGGATCATTACGTTCCAGATGATCCTGCGGGATATGCCGGGCCTGCTGTCGTCGATACTTACCATTTTTGCCCAATGCGGCGCAAATATACTCACCATCAACCAGACGATTCCGACCAACGACTGCGCCAGCGTGACGATCTCCTCCGAGACGATGGGTCTGCACTGCCCGGTGGAGGAGCTGCTGCGAAAGATCAGCGAGCAGCCCGGCGTCGTCCGGGCGGATATTCTGGCGGGCTAGCATAATTTCCCTCCCTCGTCATAAATGTATGGCAGGGAGGGTTGTTTATGAAAAAATGGTTTACCGCTGCTGCTGCGGCGACGGTCTGCCTGGGCTGCGCCTGGCATTTTCTGTATGATTGGTGCCCGCATTTTCTTGTGGGGCTGTTTGCCCCGGTCAATGAGAGCGTCTGGGAACATTTGAAGCTGCTGTTCTGGCCGGTCATCCCGGCGGCGCTGGCGCTGGGCCGCCGTTGGGGCGAGCGGCGGGTCTGGAGTGCCTTCCTGGCAGCGCTGCTGGCGATGCCGGTAGCGCTGTGCGCGGTCTATTATCTTGTTGCGGCAGGCTTTGGGCTGCACGGCCTGGCCCTGGACATCGGGCTTTACGCCGGGACGGTCTGTGCCGGGTTTTGGGCGGCCTTCCGCTGGAGCAGTGCCCGGCGGCTGGAACGACGGCTGGGGGAACTGCTGATGCTTGCAGGGCTGTATGGCTGCGCGTTGGTTCTTTTCACGCTGGAGGCGCCGCCGCTGCCGATTTTTATGCCGCCTGCATGAAAAAACGGGAAATACCTGTTGACAACCGCCCGGCTCCGTGGTATAGTAAACAGGCTAAAAGGAAGAAGGAGCAGCAGCACCTCACCTCCAGTGTCACACGAAGAGGTCAACAAAGCAGTCTGGGCCACGGTGCCCGGCTTTTTGTGTGCGGGTGCAGTGTGGCATCCGCATTTTTTGTATTTTGTTTTGGAGGTGCTTACCATCGCTAAATTAGACCATCAGCTCAACGAAGAAATTCGGGACAAAGAGGTCAGAGTCATCGGCCCCGATGGCACGATGCTTGGGATTATGTCTGCTGCCGATGCGCTCAAGCAGGCGGAAGAGCAGGATTATGATCTGGTAAAAATCTCTCCCAATGCGGTCCCGCCGGTCTGCAAGATCATGGACTACGGCAAATTCCGCTTCGAGCAGATGAAGAAGGAAAAGGAAGCCAAGAAAAACCAGCACGTGGTCGAAATCAAGGAGATCCGCATGTCTCCCGGGATCGACACCAATGATTTCAATGTCAAGGTCAAAAATGCGATGAAGTTCCTGAAGGACGGTAACCGGGTCAAGGTCACAGTCCGTTTCCGCGGGCGTGAAATGGCTCATACCAATATCGGGGAGCAGTTGCTGGTGAAATTCGGCCAGGATTGCGCAGAGCTTGCCAACGTGGAAAAGAATCCCAAGCTGGACGGGCGTCATATGTCGATGTTCCTGTCGCCGAAGAAGCAGTAAAGACCCCAGAGTTTTTATAATACGGAAGGAGAAACAACATGCCGAAACTGAAGACGCACAGCGGTGCGAAAAAAAGATTTAACCTGACCAAGTCCGGGAAAGTCAAGAGAGCGCACGCTTTCAAGAGCCATATCCTCACGAAGAAAGACACCAAGCGCGGCCGCCGTCTGAGAAGCACGACTTATGCAGACGTCACCAACCAGGAAGCCATCAAAAAGATGATTCCCTACAAATAAGCCGGAATAGGAGGATATTGGAATGGCAAGAGTAAAAGGCGCAATGATGACGCGCAAAAGAAGAAATAAAACCCTGAAGCTGGCGAAGTCCTATTGGGGTTCCAAGAGCACCCACTTTAAAATGGCCAAGCAGGCCGTTAAGAAGTCCGGCGTATATGCCTATACGGGCCGTAAGCTGAAGAAGAGAGATTTCCGCCGCCTGTGGATCACGAGAATCTCCGCCGCTGTTGCACCCTACGGTATCAATTACTCCCGTTTCATGAACGGCCTGAAAAAGGCTGGCGTGGAGATGAACCGGAAGACCCTCTCCGAGATGGCCATCAACGATGCACCGGCTTTTGCGGCTCTGGTTGAAGTTGCAAAGAAAGCGCTGTAATTCAATGATTTAAGCAGCTGCCGCATCGTTGCGGCGGCTGCTTTTGTCATGCCTGCCATCCGCGCAGGCGCAGAAAGAGAAGAGAAATAGAAAATAAGGAGAGAAAAATGGACCTGATCTACAATATTAAAGATAAGCCCCGGTTTGGACAGGTCGTCCTGTTCGCCATTCAGCAGCTGTTGGCGATCATGGCGGCGACGATCGCCGTGCCCGCTGTGATCAACAACGCCTGCGGCACGGAGATGACGGCTTCCGCAGCGCTGTTTGGCGCGGGCGTTGGCTCTGTCGTCTATCTGCTCTTTACCAAGAGCAGCAGCCCAGTGTTCCTGGGCTCGTCGTTTGCTTTTATCGGGCCGATGCTCTCGGCCTTTGCCGGTGCGGTCTCCATGCAGGCGGGCTACGCGGGGCTGATTCTCGGCGCGGCTATGGCGGGTGTCGTCTATGTCCTGCTTGCCATCATCGTCAAGATCTGGGGCGTGGCGTGGATCAATAAGCTGATGCCGCCGGTCGTCATAGGCCCGACGGTCGCGATCATTGGTCTGTCCCTGGCAGGCAACGCGGTGGGTGATCTCAACAGCGGCGGTGCGACCGGATCCCCGTTGATCGGCCTGGTCTGCGGTCTGATCGCCCTGGGCGTCACGATGCTTGTCTCGACCTATGGCAAGAAGATGCTGCAGCTGATCCCCTTTATCATCGGCATCCTGGCCGGGTATCTGGCGGCAACGGTCTTCTATCTGATCGGCAATGCCTCGGGGATGGATTCCCTGCTGGTTATTGACTACAGCGCGTTCCAGAACTGCGGCATCTTCGCCGTGCCCGATTTCACCTTCCTGAAGGCTGCCGCTGGCTGGAAGGAGATCGACGGAACCTACATCCTGACCCTGGTCACAGCGTATGTCCCGGTTGCGTTCGTTGTCTTTGCGGAGCACCTGGCTGATCATAAGAACCTCTCTGCCATCATTGGCGTGGACCTGCTGGAAAAGCCCGGCCTGACCCGGACCCTGCTGGGCGATGGCATTGGCTCGGCGGTCGGCGCCCTCTTCGGTGGCTGCCCGAACACGACCTATGGCGAGTCCATCGCCTGCGTGGCCATCACCCGCAACGCATCGACCGTCAGCATCTGGGGTGCGGCGTTTCTGTGTATCATTATTTCATTTGTCAGCCCGCTGATGGCCTTCCTGCAGACGATCCCCGCCTGCGTAATGGGCGGCGTCTGTGTGGCGCTGTATGGGTTTATTTCCGTCTCTGGCTTTAAAATGCTGCAGGGGGTGGACCTCAATACAAACCAGAATCTCTTCACGGCTTCGGTCATTTTCATCACCGGTGTCGGCGGGATGACGGTCAGCTTTGGTGCGGTCACCATCCGGACCGTGGCCTGCGCGCTGATCCTTGGTATCCTGGTGAACACGATGCTTTCCCGCAAAGCAAAGGGTGCAGAATAATAGAATAGAGCAAAGAGAACCGGCTGACTGCAATGCAGTCAGCCGGTCGTTTGTATTTAAGAAGGGCTAGGTCACCGGGCCGAGGGCTTTTTGCACTCGTCTGTGATCTCCTGCTTTAGTAGCCGTAGCTGGGGGGACTCCAGGTCCCGGGGGTAGGCCATCCCGGTCAGGTCATATTCCCGGATGCTGCTGTCCGGGTGCATGACGATGATCCGCTGCCCCAGCAAAAGCGCTTCCTCCAGCTGATGCGTGACCAGGACAATCGTCCGGGGCATCTTTTCCTGGATCGCCAGCAGCTGCCGCTGCAGCTCGCCCCGGGTGAGAAAGTCTAGGGAGGCAAAGGGCTCGTCCATCAGCAGCAGCTCTGCCTGGCTTGCCAGGACCCGGGCCAGGCCCAGGCGCTGCTTCATGCCGGTGGAGAGCTCCATCGGGGTCAGGTCCGCATATTCCTCCAGGCCGACCAAGCGGACGAAGTCCCGGGCCTTTTCATAGCGCTCCTCCGGCGTTTTGCCGACGCCGCAGGCCATGGCGACGTTGCGCTGCACATTGGTCCAGGTGATGACATACGGGTCTGGGCTCAGCATGGCGCTGTGCCAGCCGGTGGGCAAGATCAATTCGCCGTCGTCCGGCGTCTCCGTCCCGGCCAGGAGCTTGAGCAGGGTGCTCTTGCCGCAGCCGCTGCGGCCGACGATGACCGTCAGCTGCCCCACCGGGAATTGCACCGTCAGATCCTGCAGAACCTGACGAGTGCGGCTCTCTCTCGCCTGCCCCGTGAGTACGATCTCCGTGCTGTAGGAGGTATAGGATTTATTCACATGCCGAAGGGTGATACACGCCATGCCATTGCCTCATTTCTGTCAAGATTCGGGGCTTATTGTATCAAATTCGGATGTAAAATACAACCCCTGCCCGGCCATCGGGCCATTGCTGGTAAAAAATATTCCAAGAGCGAAAAATTTGACTTGACAATATGGGGACGGTGTGGTAGCATGTGATGCAGAAAATAATTGAGAAATGCGTTGAAGGAATTATGCCTTGGTCGGAATGCTTCAGAGAGCCGGCGGTCGCTGTGAGCCGGTGCCGAAGATCATGTGCAGTCTGCTTCCTGAGCAGAGCGCCCCAAAGGGAGACCGAGTAGGGTGTTACGGTTGCCCCGTTACAGGCTAGGAGCTTGTTGGAGCTCCGATTTGAGTGATCGTCCGTCCTTAGGGATGCGATAATCAGGGTGGTACCGCGATTGATTCGTCCCTGAAGCCGTGTGGCTTCAGGGTTTTTGCTATATATCCCGGCAGCCCGGGCGCTTTGCCCCTCGCTTGCGCAACGCATAGAAAGGAGAAATGCCGTATGCAGATGACTGGTGCAAAAATTCTTTTGGAATGCCTGCTGGAGCAGGAAGTGGATACGGTTTTTGGTTACCCCGGCGGTACGATTTTGAATGTCTACGACGAGTTATACAACTATGAGGGGAAGATCAAGCATATTCTGACAGCCCATGAGCAGGGCGCATCCCACGCGGCGGACGGCTATGCCCGGTCCACCGGCAAGGTCGGCGTGTGCTTCGCAACATCTGGCCCCGGCTGCACGAACCTGACGACGGGGATCGCCACCGCGTATATGGACAGCTCCCCTACCGTCTTTATCACTTGTAACGTGACGGAAAACCTCATTGGTAAGGATTCCTTCCAGGAGGTCGATATCACCGGGATCACGATGCCGATCACCAAATGCAATTTTATGGTGCATTCGGCGGCAGAGATGGCGGATATCGTCCGGGAGGCGTTCGCCGTCGCCCGGGGCGGCCGTCCGGGTCCGGTTTTGATCGACATTGTAAAAAATGCCACTGCGGAGACGGCGGAATTCACGCCGCTGCCCCGGGAGGAGCACGCGAGCCAGGGTCGCCTGGGCGCGCTGATCCGCCGGGCCTCCCATGAATTGAAGCTGCCGGAGCCGGACCTTGGCGATGTGCAGATCCTGGTGGATATGATCCGCCAGGCGGAAAAGCCGCTGCTGATCTGCGGCGGCGGCGTTGTCCGCGGTCGGGCAGACCGGGAGTTTACCGAGTTTGCCGAAAAGATGGACGCGCCGGTCGCCATTACCCTGATGGGTGCCGGTGGCTTCCGGGGCCGCAATCCGCTGACAACGGGCATGATCGGGATGCACGGGACGCAGGCCTCAAATATCGCCTGCGACAGCTGCGATCTGCTGATCGCCGTCGGCTGCCGGTTCTCCGACCGGGTCGCGCTGGACCCGAAGAGCTTTGCCAGCCAGGCAAGGATCGTCCAGATCGACATTGACCGGGCAGAGATCAACAAAAATGTCCAGACAGACCATCATATCATCGGCGACGCAAAGCGGGTCCTGCAGCTTTTGAACGAGCGGCTGACCCAGCAGCATCACGGCGATTGGAAGCGCTATGTCTTCTCCTTTAAAACGGAGACGGAGTACGACGAGGCCAGCGATACGCTGACGCCGAAGCAGATCTCCGATGCCATTGCCCGCCTGTGTCCGATGGATACTGTCGTAGCGACGGACGTCGGGCAGCATCAGATGTGGGTCGCGCAGCATTTCCACTATGACTACCCCGGTCAGCTGCTGACCTCCGGCGGTTTCGGCACCATGGGCTTCGGCCTGGGCGCCGCCATCGGCGCAAAGGTCGGCAACCCGGAAAAGACCGTTGTCCACATCACCGGCGACGGCAGCTTCCGGATGAACTGCAATGAGCTGGCGACGGAGCAGTATTATAAGCTGCCAATCATCACCATCATTTATAATAATAAGACGCTGGGCATGGTTCGCCAGTGGCAGACCTTGATCTACAACGGCCACTACTCCCAGACGACGCTGGACCGCGGTCCGGATTTTGTCAAGCTGGCCGAGGCATACGGCTTGTCTGGCAGGCGGGTGCAGAATGTCGCAGAACTGGAGCGGGCGCTGACGGAAGCCCTGCACTGCGGCCACGGCTATCTCATCGACTGCGCCATTGAGATGGACGAGATGGTGCGCCCGATGGTGCCCGGCGGCGGCAGAATCACCAACTTCCTAGTAGACTAAGGAGGCGGCTATGGAGGAAAGACGTTCTTTGTCCGTTCTGGTGGATAATGAAGCGGGCGTCCTGTCCCAGGTCTCCCGACTGTTCTCCCGGAAGGGCTATAACATTGAGTCGTTGGCGGTGGGGACTACCAGCGACCCCAAGGTATCGCGTATTACGATTGAGGTGCTGGCGGACCAGCGCCACGCGGAGCTGCTGTGCAATCAGCTGCGTAAGCTGCTGCCTGTCCATTCGGTTAAGCTGCTGCGGCCGGATAATTCCCTGCGCCGGGAGATGATCCTCATGAAGGTCTCCACCCCGGATACTGAGACTTGTAACCGGGTCATGCAGGTGGCAAGCATTTTCCGCGCGTCGATCATTGACGTTTCGCCCTCGACGTTGACCATTGCGATGATCGGCGAGGAGAGCAAGGTCGAGGCCATTGTCGGCCTCGTGAAAGAGCTCGGCATCCTGGAGCTGGTGCGGACCGGTATGGTCGCACTGGAACGGGGTACAGATACAATTTACGAATCCACAAAAGAAAAAGGAGAGTTCGATTATGGCAAAAATGTACTATGAAAAAGACTGCGACATCAGTAAGTTGGATGGGAAAAAGATCGCCATCATCGGCTACGGCTCCCAGGGGCATGCCCATGCACTGAACCTGCGGGACTCCGGCTGTGACGTCATCGTTGGCCTGCGTAAGGGCGGCAAGTCCTGGCCGGTCGCGGAGAAGGACGGCTTCCATGTTATGACCGTCGCTGAGGCGGCCCAGGCTGCCGATATTATCATGATCCTCATCAACGATGAGAACCAGGCGGCAATGTACAAGCAGGATATCGCACCGTACCTGACCGCAGGCAAGGCCATTGCCTTTGCCCATGGCTTCAATATCCGCTACAAGCAGATCGTTCCCCCGGCAGACGTCGATGTGTTCATGGCTGCGCCCAAGGGCCCCGGCCATACCGTCCGCAGCCAGTATGTTGCAGGCAAGGGCGTTCCGTGCCTGGTCGCGGTAGAGCAGAATGCCACCGGCAAGTGCTATGATATCGCGCTGGCGTATATTGCCGGCATCGGCGGTGCGCGTGCGGGCGTTATGGAGACGACGATGCACGACGAGACCGAGACGGACCTGTTCGGCGAACAGACAGTCCTGTGCGGCGGCGTGGTCGATCTGATGCGCTGCGGCTTTGAGGTCCTGGTCGAGGCGGGCTATGAGCCGGAGAACGCTTACTTTGAGTGCATCCACGAAATGAAGCTGATCGTCGACCTGATTAACAAGGGCGGCGTCGCGGCGATGAACTATTCCATTTCCGATACGGCGGAATACGGCGAATACGTCTCCGGCCCGCGGGTCCTGCCCCACGAGGAGGTCAAGGCGAACATGCGCGCTGTGCTGCAGGATATCCAGGATGGCACCTTCGCCAGCAAATGGATCGCCGAAAACAAGAATGGCCGCTGCTTCTTCAACTCCAAGCGGGATATGCTGGCCAAGCATCCGATGGAGGTTGTCGGTAAGCGCTTGCGTGAGCAGATGCTGTGGAAGAACGACTCCAATCTGGACAACGCTTCCAACTAATGCTGCACCCCTTCCCCGCCCGGCGTGTATCGCCGGGCGGGGAGAAAATTGCACTTTTTCCCCGGCGCAGCTTGAAAAGACCGGGGGGTTCTTATGATGATGCTTTTTTCGGGGGGCCTGCGCTGCCGCACGGTCCCGGGATGGAGGGTTTCCCATGCGTTCGAATCAGATCAAGAATGGCGTCGAACGGGCGCCGAACCGCAGCCTGCTGTTTGCGCTTGGGCTGACGGAGGAAGAGATCCAGCGTCCCCTGGTGGGCGTGGTAAGCTCTTATAATGAGATTGTCCCCGGCCATATGAATCTGGATAAGATCGCGGAGGCGGTCAAGGCGGGCGTCCGCGCCGCCGGGGGGACGCCCATCGAATTTCCGGCCATCGCCGTCTGCGACGGGATCGCCATGGGCCATGTGGGGATGAAATACTCCCTGGTGACCCGCGACCTGATCGCCGATTCGACGGAGGCTATGGTCATGGCTCACCAGTTTGATGGGCTGGTCATGATCCCCAACTGTGATAAAAACGTGCCCGGCCTGCTGATGGCCGCGGCGCGCCTGAATATTCCGACGATCTTCTGTTCCGGCGGCCCCATGTTGGCGGGCCACCTGGCAGACGGCCGCCGGACCTGTCTGAGCCATATGTTTGAAGCCGTCGGCGCGTACCACGCCGGGACGCTGGACGAGGCCGGTGTGCGGGACTATGAAGAAAATGCCTGCCCCTCCTGCGGCTCCTGCTCGGGCATGTACACAGCGAACTCTATGAACTGCCTGACCGAGGCCATCGGCATGGCCCTGCCCGGCAACGGGACGATCCCCGGCGCGCTGTCCGCCCGGCTGCGGCTTGCCAAGCACGCCGGGATGCAGGTCATGGAGCTGATTCGCAAAAATATCCGCCCCAGCGATATTATGACGCCCGCCGCGTTCCACAACGCCGAGACGGTCGATATGGCGCTGGGCTGCTCGACAAACACAATGCTGCATCTGCCGGCCATTGCCCATGAGGCCGGCTTCACCATCAGCTTGGATGAGGCCAATGCCATTTCGGCCAAGACGCCGAACCTCTGCCATTTGGCCCCGGCGGGCGAGACCTTTATGGAGGACCTGGACCGGGCAGGCGGCGTCTACGCCGTCATGAAGGAGTTGACGAAGCTCAAGCTGCTGGATCTCAGCGTCCAGACCTGTACCGGCAAGACGATGGGCGAGAATCTCGCATCGGCAATCAACCGCGACCCGGAGATCATCCGCCCCTGCGACAACCCCTATTCCAAGAGCGGCGGCATCGCTGTTCTCAAGGGCAACCTGGCCCCGGATGGCTGCGTCGTAAAGCAGTCGGCGGTGGCGCAGGAGATGATGGTCCACGAGGGCCCCGCCCGGGTCTTTGACTCGGAGGAGGACGCCATCGCGGCCATTTACCAGAAGAGAATCAAGCCCGGTGATGTCGTCGTCATCCGCTACGAGGGGCCGAGGGGTGGCCCTGGAATGCGGGAGATGCTCAACCCGACGTCCGCCATCTGCGGCATGGGCCTGGGCGAATCTGTCGCGCTGCTGACCGACGGCCGCTTCTCCGGCGCGACCCGGGGCGCATCCATCGGCCATATCAGCCCGGAGGCTGCCGCGGGCGGCCCCATCGCGCTGGTCCGCGAGGGCGACCGTATTTCCATTGATATTCCCCACTGCACCATTACGCTGCAGGTCCCGGCGGAGGAGCTGGAGCGCCGCCGCGCCGCTTGGCAGTGCCCGGAGCCGAAGATCAAGACCGGCTACCTGGCCCGGTATGCAAAGCTGGTTTCCTCGGCGGACAAGGGAGCAATTTTGCAGGCATAACGCGCCGCGCCCGGCGGGCACGGCGTACGGAAGAGATTGAGGTAGTATTATGAGACAGATCAAAATTTTCGATACGACGCTGCGCGACGGCGAGCAATCGCCGGGCTGCAGCATGAATTTGCGGGAAAAGCTGCAGGTCGCCCAGTGCCTGGAGCGGCTGAAGGTGGATGTCATCGAGGCGGGCTTTGCCATTGCCTCCCCCGGCGATTTCGAGTCGGTGCAGGCTATCTCCCGGCAGGTCAAGGATTGCTCCATTGCCTCCCTGGCCCGGGCGACGGTCAAGGACATTGATACCGCCTGGAACGCCGTCAAGGACGCGGCGGACCCGCGCATCCATCTGTTCCTGGCCACGAGCCCGCTGCATATGGAGTACAAGCTGCGGATGACGCCGGACGAGGTCCTGGCCAGAGTCAGCGAAATGACGGCCTATGCCCGCAAATATACCCCGAATATTGAATTCTCCGCCGAGGATGCGACCCGCAGCGACCGGGAATTCCTCGCAAAGATCGTCCGGGCAGCCATCGCGGCTGGCGCATCGGTCGTCAACCTGCCGGATACCGTCGGCTACACGACACCTGCGGAGATGCAGGGACTGATTGCGTATATTCTCGAGGCGGTTCCGGAGGCTGCAGGCATTGAGTTGTCCGTCCACTGCCACAACGACCTGGGTATGGCTACGGCCAACTCCCTGGCAGGCGTCCAGGGGGGCGCGACGCAGATCGAATGCACCATCAACGGCCTGGGTGAGCGGGCCGGGAACACGGCGCTGGAAGAGGTCGTCATGGCCATGCGTACCCGGCGCGATGTTTTCGACGCCACGACCCGGCTGGACACGACGCAAATTTACCGTGCCAGCAAGACGGTCTATGATATTATCGGCCAGCGGGCGCCGCTGAATAAGCCCATCGTCGGCCAAAACGCCTTCCTGCATGAGAGCGGCATCCACCAGCACGGTGTGCTGGCCAATAAGCAGACATATGAGATCCTTACGCCGGAATCCGTCGGCATCCGGACGAATAATCTGGTGCTGGGCAAGCACTCTGGCCGCCACGCATTTGAGAGCCATCTGAAGGAAATGGGCTACACCCTCTCGGAAGAGGAGCTGCTGCGCTGCTTCGGCGAATTCAAGGTCCTGTGCGACAAGAAAAAGGTCGTCTCCGATGCGGATATTGAAGCTCTGGTCAGCCACAGCGACCGGGCCGAGACGATCGAAAACGGCTACAAGCTCGATTGGTTCGCCGTCCATACCAGCAACTTTACGACGGCCACGGCGACTATCAGCCTCAAGCGGGGCGAGGAGCGCTTTGAAGAGGTCTGCCTGGGCGACGGCCCGGTGGATGCGGCCTTCAATGCCATTGATAAGATCGTGAAGCCGGTGGAGCATTCCTTTGAGATCTTCTCCATCAACTCTGTCTCACAGGGCAAGGATACGCTGGGCGGCGTTACCGTCAAGCTGCAGGCAGGCGGCCGCACCTTCAACGGCCACGGCCTGTCGACGGACGTCATCGAGGCCAGTGTTCTGGCGTATATCGACGCGACGAACAAGATGCAGCATGCTGCACAGGCGCAGAAACAGGAGGCTTGACCTATGGCTATGACAATGACCCAAAAGATCCTGGCGGCCCATGCGGGCTTGCCCCAGGTCAAGGCAGGCGACCTCATCGAGGCGAAGCTGGACCTGGTGCTGGGCAATGATATTACAACGCCGGTGGCGATCACCGCCTTTGATCGGGCGGGCTTTACCCGGGTGTTTGACCGGGAGAAGATCGCTATCGTGTTGGACCACTCCACCCCCTGCAAGGATATCAAATCCGCGCAGCTGTGCCATGAGGCCCGGGAGTTTGCCAAGCGCTTTTCCATCAAAAACTTCTTTGACGTCGGCGAGGTCGGCATCGAACACGCCCTGCTGCCGGAAAAAGGCCTGGTGGCCCCCGGTGAGTTGGTCATCGGTGCGGACTCCCACACTTGTACCTACGGCGCGCTGGGCGCATTTTCCACCGGCGTCGGCTCCACGGATATGGCAGCCGGGATGGCTATGGGCGAAAACTGGTTCAAGGTTCCCGAGGCCATCCGGGTCGAGCTGACCGGCGCGCTGCGGGGCTATGCCAGCGGCAAGGATGTGATATTGCACCTGATCGGCATGATCGGCGTCGATGGCGCGCTGTATCAGTCGCTGGAATTTACCGGCCCCGGCGTCGCCAGCCTGTCGATGGACGACCGCTTCACCATCGCCAATATGGCCATTGAAGCGGGCGCGAAAAACGGCATCTTCCCGGTAGACGAGAAGACGCGGGCGTATATGAAGGGCCGCACGGACCGCTCCTGGCAGACCTTCGACGCGGACCCGGATGCGGAATATGCCAGAACTGTGACGATCGACCTCAGTACCCTGGAGCCGACGGTTAGCCTGCCGCATCTGCCGTCCAATACTTGCCGCATCAGCGAGGTCAAGGGGATGCCCATCCAGCAGGCCGTTATCGGCTCGTGCACCAATGGCCGGATCGAGGACCTGCGGGCGGCTGCCGCGATTTTAGAGGGCCGCCATGTGGCCCCCGGCGTGCGCTGCATCGTCATCCCGGCAACGCAGGCCATTTATCTCCAGGCGATGCATGAGGGCCTGGTTGATACGTTTATTACCGCGGGCTGCGCTGTTTCGACGCCGACCTGCGGCCCCTGCCTGGGCGGGCATATGGGCGTTATGTGCGCCGGAGAGCGGGCTGTTTCCACGACGAACCGCAATTTTGTCGGCCGCATGGGCCACACCAGCAGTGAGGTCGTTTTGGCCAGCCCCGCCGTCGCGGCGGCGTCCGCCGTCGCAGGCTGCCTGGCAGATCCGGCGGAACTCGGGAAAGGAGTCTGAGCATGGTAAAAGGTACGGTTTTTCGTTACGGAGATAATGTCGATACCGACGTTATCATCCCGGCCCGTTATTTGAACGCGCCTTCGCCGGAGGAGCTGGCGAAGCACTGTATGGAGGATATTGACGCGGCGTATGCCACCAGCGTCAAGCCCGGCGATATTATGGTCGGCGGCTGGAATTTCGGCTGCGGCTCCTCCCGGGAGCATGCGCCCATCGCCATCCAGGCCAGCGGCGCGGCGTGCGTCATCGCCGCCAGCTTTGCGCGGATCTTCTACCGCAATGCCATCAACATCGGCTTCCCCATCCTAGAGTGCCCAGCTGCAGCCGAGGCAATCCAGGCGGGCGATACCGTCAGTGTGGAGTTTGCCACCGGCGTGATCACCGATGAGACCACCGGCCAGGTCTTCCAGGCCAACGGCTTCCCGCCGTTTATTGAAGAGATCATTCGCTGCGGCGGCCTGCTGAAGTATCTCAAGGCCCGCCAGGCAGAACAGGGGGAATCGGTATGAAATATACGATCGCACTCATCCGCGGCGACGGCATCGGTCCCGAGATCGTGGACAGCGCCGTGCGCGTTTTAGAGACCATCGGCCAGAAATTCGGCCATGAATTTGCGTTCCCCCGCTATCTTGCCGGTGGCTGCGCCATCGACGCCTGCGGGCAGCCCCTGCCCCAGGAGACGGTCGACGGCTGCCTGGCGTCGGACAGCGTCCTGCTGGGCGCCGTCGGCGGCCCAAAGTGGGACAAGAACCCCGCGGCCCTGCGCCCGGAAAAGGCGCTGCTCGGCCTGCGGGCGGCCCTGGGCCTTTATACGAATTTGCGCCCCGCAAAACTCTACCCTGCCCTGGCAGGCGATTGCCCGCTGCGGCCCGATATCGTCGCCAACGGCTTTGACCTGATGATGGTCCGGGAGTTGACCGGCGGCATCTACTTCGGCGAGCGGGGCCGCCGCGATGGCAAGTACGGCCCGGAGGCCTATGATACCGAATGCTACAGCGTGATGGAGATCGAGCGGATCGCCCGCGTCGCGTTTGAGGCGGCCCGCAAGCGCCGCAAGCAGGTCATCAGCATCGACAAGGCCAATGTCCTGGAATCCTCCCGGCTCTGGCGGGAGACGGTCCATCGCATCGCGGCGGACTATCCCGATGTCACCTGCACGGATATGCTGGTGGATAACGCTGCGATGCAGCTGGTCCGCAATCCGGCCCAGTTTGATGTCGTTGTGACGTCGAATATGTTCGGCGATATCCTCTCCGACGAGGCGTCGCAGATCACCGGTTCCATCGGTCTACTGCCGTCGGCCTCCCTGGGCGACGGCACCCGGGGCATGTACGAGCCGATCCACGGCTCTGCGCCGGACATTGCCGGGCAGAATAAGGCGAACCCCATCGCCACGATCCTCTCCGCGGCCATGCTGCTGCGCTACAGCCTGAACTGCGCCGCCGAGGCCGATGCCATCGAAGCGGCGGTCGACCGGGTCCTGCAGGCGGGCTGGCGTACGGCGGATATCGCAGGCAGCGGTACAGCCCCGCTGTCCTGTACGGAAATGACGGAAAAAATCCTGGCGGAGCTGTGATGCCATGGATGAGCTGACTGCAAAACTGGTATTATTCAGCGAGCTGGGTGAGGAGAGCATCCTCTCTCAGCTGGCGTCTGTCTACCGCGACTGGAAGCAGGGGGCAATGTCCCGCGCTGCGCTGGCCCAGCGGGTTCACCATCAGGTCAAGCGTCTGCTGGATCTGGCGACCCAGTATGGCTTTGATGAGAATCTCTGGCAGGATTATCTGACCTTTTTGCTGCTGACGACGGAGAATTCCTTCTCTCTGACCGCGGAGCGAGTCGGTGTGTCGGATGGGTCCATCCTCCACTTTGCCATGGCGGATCTTGCGGTGTTCCGGCGGCTTTTCTGCTGGGATTTTGCCTCCTTTGAGGCGGCGCTGGGGCTGGACTGCTTCCAGGTGCTGACCCATTACCGTGCCATTGCCAAGCCGGAAAAGAGCTATTACCGCAGCGTCAGCGCCCTGGTGCGGAAAACGAGCCGCGCCTTGGCCCAGGCGGAGAGCACCGAGGCGTTCTTCCGCATCGTCACGACCTGCTACCGGGACTACGGCGTGGGGATGTTCGGGCTGAACCGGGCCTTCCGCATCCGCAGCGGAGCCGATGGCGGTGTGACATTTTTGCCCATCAACAATACGGATAAGACAATGCTCTCAGACCTTGTGGGCTATGAGTTGCAAAAGCGGGAGCTGGTGCGCAATACCGAAGCGTTCCTGCGCGGCCAGCCCGCCAATAACGTTCTGCTCTATGGTGATGCCGGGACGGGGAAATCCTCGTGTGTCAAGGCGCTGCTCAACGAGTATTATGACGACGGTCTGCGGATGATCGAGATCTATAAGCACCAGTTCCACGACCTGTCCGCCGTGATCGCGGCAATCAAGCAGCGGCACTACCGCTTTATCATCTACATCGACGACCTCTCCTTTGAGGAGTCGGAGATGGAGTACAAATTCCTCAAGGCCGTCATCGAAGGCGGCGTGGAGACCCGCCCGGACAACATCCTGATCTATGCCACCTCCAACCGCCGCCACCTGGTGCAGGAGACCTGGAAGGACCGGGATGACATGGAGACGCGGGGCGATATCCATCATTCGGACACCATGGAGGAGAAGCTCTCCCTGTCCGCCCGCTTCGGTGTGACCATCAATTTCAGCATCCCCAATCGTCAGCAGTACCATGAGATTGTCCAGGCGCTGGCGGCGCGGCAGTTGCCTCGGCCGATGGACGAGGCAGAGCTGCTGCGGCTGGCCGATCGTTGGGAAATTCGCCACGGCGGCGTCTCCGGCCGCACGGCGCAGCAGTTTATTCACTATCTCGCAGGTAAGGAATCGGATTAAAAAATGGTAACACTTGATAAAATCTATCATGCCGCCTTTATTCTCAAAGAGGTGGCGCGGAAAACAGACCTCATTCAGGCGCCGCTGCTGAGCCACGACGCAGCGCTTTACTTAAAGACGGAAAACCTCCAGGTCACCGGCAGCTTCAAGCTGCGGGGTGCGTATTATAAGATCAGCCAGCTGACGGAGCAGCAGAAGGCCGCCGGCATCATCGCCTGCAGCGCCGGGAACCACGCCCAGGGCGTCGCCTTGGCGGCGACCCATCAGGGGGTCCACAGCGTCGTCTGCATGCCGGACAGCGCCCCCATCAGCAAGGTGGAGGCGACAAAGCGTCTGGGTGCGGAGGTTGTTCTGACCAAGGGCGCGTATGACGATGCCTATGAGCAGGCGCTGCGCCTGCAAAAGGAGACCGGTGCGACCCTCATCCACCCCTTTGACGATGACGAGGTCATCGCTGGACAGGGCACCATCGGCCTGGAAATTTTAGATCAACTGCCGGATGTGGATGCGATCATCGTCCCGGTGGGCGGCGGCGGGCTTATCTCCGGCGTGGCCTTTGCCGTCAAGCAACTACAGCCGTCTGTCAAAATCTACGGTGTACAGGCGGAAAATGCCCCCAGCATGTTTGAGAGCCACCGGGAGGGCCATCAAATCACTTTGGGTACGGTCAAGACCTTTGCCGACGGCATTGCCGTCAAGCACCCGGGGGATACGACATTCTCCATGGTCGAGCAGTATGTAGACGGCATCGTCACGGTATCAGAGGACGAGATCGCCGCGGCGATCCTGGCCATGATTGAAAAGCAGAAGCTGATTGCCGAGGGCGCCGGTGCGGTGAGTGTTGCGGCTGCGATGTTCGGCAAGCTGCCGATTGCGGGGAAGAAGGCAGTGTGCCTTGTCTCCGGCGGCAATATCGACGTCAATATCCTCTCCCGGGTCATCACCCGCGGCTTGGTCACCTCTGGTCGTAATGCCAACCTGCTCATTGCTCTGGAGGATAAGCCGGGCCAACTGGTGGGCGTCAGTGAGATTATCGCGGCCTGCGGTGCCAATGTCGTCGGCGTCCGCCACGAAAGATCGGACCCCAACATGGCAATTTCCAGCTGCTTCCTGCGTGTTAGCATGGAGACGCGGGACTTTGAACAGATCGCGCAGATCCGCGCCAAACTGACAGAAGCGGGCTTCCAGATCGTGAACTAAAAAAATCGGTCATGCGTTTGCGCATGACCGATTTTTTATACCTGAGAAAAGACGTCGCCCAGACTTTCGTGCAGGACGAGGTTGGCGTAGTCATCATAGGGCGTTTCGTCGCGGTTGATGAGCACCAGGCGCTGGCCGGTGTAATACCGGATCAGCCCGGCGGCTGGGTAGACCGTCAAAGAGGTGCCGCCGACGATCAAAAGGTCTGCCGTCTGGATGGCCTGCACGGCCTTTGTGATGCAGTCCTCGTCCAGGCTCTCCTCATAGAGCACAACGTCCGGCTTGACGATCCCGCCGCAGGGGCAGCGGGGCACGCCTGGCGCGTTTTTGACAAACTCTGCCGAGAAGAATTTATGGCAGCGGGTGCAATAATTCCGCAGAACGCTGCCGTGGAGCTCGTAGACGCGCCTGCTCCCGGCCTTTTGATGCAGCCCGTCGATATTCTGCGTGACGACGGCCAGCAGCTTGCCCTCCTGCTCCAGCTGCGCCAGCCGCCGGTGGGTGATATTTGGCGCAAAACCCAGGGGCAGCATCTTTTCCCGGTAGAACCGGAAAAAGTAGGCTGGATTCTTCAAATAAAAGCTGTGGGAGATGATCGTCTCCGGCGGGTAGTCGAATTTCTGGTGATACAGCCCATCCACACTGCGAAAATCCGGAATACCGGATTCCGTGCTGACGCCTGCGCCGCCGAAAAAGACGATGTTATTGCTCTCTGCGATCCAGTTTTTTAGCGTTTCGATGTTTGAATGCATCGTCCTCCGCCTCCAATTCTGCGATAAACTTTTTCTCTGCCCGGGTCTTGTGGGGGAGGGTCAGCCGGGCGAAGAGATCTGGCCGCCGGTGCATCGTCCGCAAAATGGACTGCTTGCGCCGCCAGCGGTCCACCGCGCCATGATTGCCGGAGCGAAGGATCTCCGGGACTTTAAGGCCGTGCCATTGGGCTGGGCGGGAGTACTGGGGGTATTCCAGCAGCCCGTTCCAGTGGCTTTCGTCTTCAAAGCAGGCCGCGTCGGACAGAACGCCGGGGACCATCCGGCAGATACAGTCGGCTACGACCATTGCGGGCAGCTCGCCGCCGGTCAGGACGAAATCGCCGATGGAAATCTCCTCATCCACGCATTCGTCAATAAACCGCTGGTCGATGCCCTCGTAATGGCCGCAGACCAGGATGATATTCTCATAATCCCGCAGCAGCTGCCGGGCCTTTTCCTGGCAGAATGTCGCGCCGCAGGGGGAGAGGAAAATCGTATGCACCGGCGCGGCGACCTCATCGCAGATGGCCTCCCAGCAGCGGTAGAGGGGGTCGGCCTGCAAAATCGCGCCGTGCCCGCCGCCGTAGGGGTAGTCATCGACTTGGTTCTGCCGGTTTGCTGTATAATCCCGGATCTGGTGCGCCTCAATGCGGATAATATCCCGCTCCTGCGCCCGGCCCAGGATGGACTCGTTCATCATATCGCCGACGGTATCGGGAAAGAGCGTCATAATGTCGATCCGCATGGCTCACATCCCTTCGATGAGGTGGACCGTCACCGTCCCTGCGGCAAAGTCCGGCTCCTCGACAAATTCCCGGACGACCGGGATCATATGCTCCTGCTGCCCCCGGACGACGTAGACGTCGTTGCCCGGCAGGCTCAGCACTTCTTTCAAAATGCCGATTTCCTCGCCGTCGTTCAGAACCCGCAGACCGATGAGATCGGCGATAAAATGCACGCCCTCCTCCAATTCGATTTCTGTCCGGTCGACTCGGACGACGCGGCGCATCAGCGGCGCGGCCTCCTCGGGGCTGTCGATCCCGGCCAGCTTCAAGAGCGTACAGGTCTTGTGGACGCGGCTTTGTTCGATATCGTAGCAGGCACCGTCAAGATAGATATGGTCAAATTCCAGCAAAAACTCCGGGCCATCCGCCCAGGGCAGGACCTTCAGCTCCCCCCGGACACCGTGGGTGGCGACGATCTGCCCCGCTTCCAGAAATTGTTCCATTGCAATACCTCCCTGCTGTCTGTGCATCCATTGTAGCGTGAAATAGAGAAAAAAACAAGCACGAATGCCGCTTTGCCTGGCGCAAAAGCATCGCGGCCAGGCGGACTAAACGCCTGGCCGCGATGCGGTATCGTTTCAACGCGAATCTGTTCGCCTGCCGTGGGGCGGCGGACAAAGGATCAGTCGACAATCTCAACAGAGACCTTCTGCCCAGCACGCTGAGCAACGGACTTGACAATCGTGCGAATCTCCTTGGCGATGCGGCCCTGGCGGCCGATCACCTTTCCCATGTCCTCCGGAGCGACGCGCAGCTCTAAGACTGTCACATCACCGGGGACTTCCGTCACCGTCACCGCGTCCGGGTGATCGACCAGATTCTTTGCCACGTAAAGCAAGAGTTCCTTCATTGCGAATCCCTCGCCAATTACAGGGCGCCGGCTTTTTTCAGCAGAGCTCTGACCGTATCGGTGGGCTGGGCGCCGTTCTTGATCCAAGCCTGGGCTTTTTCCGCGTCGACCTTGATGGTGGCGGGGTTCGTCAGGGGATCGTACGTGCCAATCTCTTCGATGCAGCGGCCGTCACGGGGGCTGCGGGAATCTGCGACAACGATACGGTAGTAGGGAGCCTTCTTCGCGCCCATTCTTCTCAGTCTGATCTTGACCATTGGTAAATACCTCCAAAAAACTTCTTGTCTTCTTTATCGTGCATGGCCGGTCGGGCCATGGCGTAAACGGATTAAAATTTGGGCAGGCCCATGCCGCCCATGCCGGGCAGGTTCGGCAGGCCGCCGAAGCCGCGGTTCTTCTTTTTGCGTTTGCCGCTGCCGTTCATCTGGCGCATCAGCGTCTGCATCATCTCAAAGGATTTGAGCATTTTGTTGACCTCCTCGACCTTGACGCCGGAACCGGCGGCGATGCGGCGCTTGCGGCTGTGATTGAGGCAGTTGGGATTCTCTCGCTCGTAGGGGGTCATGGATTGGATGATCGCTTCCGTCCGACCCAGGGCGCCCTCGTCCACCTGGACGTTTTTCAGATTCCCCATGCCAGGCATCATGCCCAGCAGATCCTGCACGGATCCCATGCCCTTGAGCTGCACCAGCTGGTCGTAATAATCAGCCAGTGTGAATTTGTTGGACCGGAGCTTCTGCTCCAGCTCCTCGGCTTTTTTCTGGTCGAAGGCGGCTTCCGCTTTTTCGATCAGGGTCAGCACATCGCCCATGCCCAGGATCCGGGAGGCCATGCGGCCGGGATGGAAAGGCTCGATCTGGTCCAGCTTTTCGCCGGTGCCGATAAATTTAATCGGCTTGCCGGTGACAGCTTTGACGCTCAGGGCGGCGCCGCCGCGGGCGTCTCCATCGAGCTTGCTGAGCATCACACCGGTGATATCCAGCTGTGCGTCAAAGGCTTGGGCGGCGTTGACCGCGTCCTGGCCTGTCATGGCGTCGAGCACCAGGAGGATCTCCGTGGGCTGCACCGCTTCTTTGATGCCGGAGAGCTCTTCCATCAGCGCCTCGTCGATATGCAGACGACCGGCGGTATCCAGGAAGACCATGTCGTTGCCGTGCTTCGCCGCGTGGGCGACAGCAGCCTTGGCGATCTCGATGGGGTTCGTCTGCCCCATTTGGAAGACCGGCAGGCCCAGCTTTTCACCGACGACCTGCAGCTGCTGAATGGCAGCGGGCCGGTAGATATCGCAGGCGACGAGCAGCGGGCGTTTGCCCTGCTTTTTCATGAGCCCGGCCAGCTTTGCGCCATTCGTCGTTTTACCCGCGCCCTGCAGGCCGACCAGCATGACGACGGTCGGCGGCTTGGAGGCGATGGTCAGCTTCTGGTTTTCGCTGCCCATCAGGTTTGTCAGCTCTTCGTTGACGATCTTGACGATCATCTGTGCCGGGGTCAAGCTCTCCAGAACGTCGCTGCCGACGCAGCGCTCCGTCGTCTTTTTGACAAAATCCTTGACGACTTTATAGCTGACGTCTGCTTCCAGAAGGGCCAGGCGAATTTCCCGCATGGCTTCCTTCACATCGGCTTCTGTCAGGCGGCCCTTGCCCCGGAGCTTTTTAAAGGCTGCCGAGAGCTTTTCTGTTAAACCTTCAAATGCCATGTTTTAACTCCTTCTATCAGAAGCGCATAAAAGGCTCTGCAAGCGTTTGGGTGATTCTGCAAGGTGGGGGATCAGAACGGGCTTGCCGCGGCAAGAATCTTCTGCGCCAGCACCTGCACCCCTGGCGACGGATCGCGGGAAAGCTGCTGCGCGGCAGACCGGATGACGGAAAGCGCCTCGTCCACGGCACGCTCCCGGGCGACACAGCCCGTTTTCGCTTCCATATGGCGCAGCGACGCTTCCGCCCGGGTCAGTGTGTCGTGCACGCCCTGGCGGGAGATGCCGACCTCCTGGGCGATCTCGCCCAGGGAGAGATCCTGGTTATAGTGCAGGTCGAAGCAGACCCGCTGCTTTTGCGTTAAAAGGTCGCCATAATAGTCGAACAGAAGCGTCAATTCAAATGTCTCTTCGACCATGCCGGCGCCCTCCTTCCGCTGCGCGCATCGGCACGACGGGAAACTATCTGCTATCATAAACGATTTCTTCCAAGATGTCAAGGAAAAAACCTTTACAGGGAAAACTTTTTTCTCTATTCCAGGTATTCCGCGCTGGCGTAGAGTGTCTGCTCCTCGTAAAGGACCTGGTACCAGCCGGTGGAGGTCTGCCCCGTGACGGTTACAGCTGTCCCGGCGGAGATCGCTGCGATGATATCGCCGTCTGTCCCTGGTCGGCTGCGAAGGTTCAGCGCTGTGGTGGCGGTCTTCTTCCCGGAGGCGGCGGTGACATCGGCCCAGTCCGCCGGGGTGAGCCCGTTTGCCGCGAAGATTGCTGCGACGCGAAACGCGTCCCCGCCGGTGAGCGTGGCGGCCTGGTCTTCCAGCGTCAGGCGGCAGTGCCAGATGTTTTCCTCCAAGGTCAGCGCGATGCCGTATTCTGTGCCGTCGGCCCGCAGGTGCCAGGTCGGATTGTCAGACTGGTCGTCGGATTTGAATTTGGCGCTCGTCAGCGTTTGGCGCAGGAAGGCGCCATCCTCCCCTTCTACAACGGCCTGCTGCTGCTCGGCGTAGAGCCGGACGGTATCCGGGTCCGCCTCTGGGGCGCGGATCATCATCTGCCAGCCGGTCGCCTCCAGGACGACGCCGTCGGCTTTGGATTTTTTGTAGCTGTCATAGGTGACATAGACACTGTCGCCCGCTTTGGCCTGCAGATTCTCCAGGCCGGATGCGTCGAAGGTAACGGAATCGGCCTGCTTTAAGATCGCTGCGCCTGGGTCCGGCGTCACCGTCACCTGGGTGCCGGTAATCTGTGTGACGGTCCCCTGGAACGCGCCGCCTTTCTTGCCGCAGGCGCTCAGTGCCATGGCCAGCGCCAGTACGCAGAGCAGCAGCCGCGCCGTTCGTTTTTTATGATGCATAAAAACGCCTCCTTTCGATCCTGCGCCGCCGTGCGGCGAAAACAAGCGCGCCGGAGCTTTCGCCCCGGCGCATTTACAAACAACGAATTTTTTACCGGCGGAAGCAGCCCGGGGCGGACGCGGCCAGCCGGTCAGGCAAGCTGGCTCAGCACAGCTTTGCCCCGGCGGGGATCGCGTCGTCCAGCATGACAAGCTGCAGCTGCTCCTCCCCGTGTACCTTGTGCACGGCGGACAGCAGCATCCCGTTGCTCTCCCGGCTCATGATCTTCCGGGGCGGCAGGTTGATGATCGCCAGTAGCGTCTTGCCGATCAGGTCCTCTGGCGCATACCATTTGGCGATGCCGGAGAGGATCTGCCGGTCTGTGCCGGTGCCATCGTCCAGGGTGAATTTGAGCAGCTTATCGGACTTTTTGACCCGCTCGCAGGCTTTGACCTTGACGGCCCGCAGATCGGACTTGCAGAAGTCGTCAAACGCCACCGGCTCTGCCTGCGGCTCCAGTTCCAGCGCGGGCTGGGCGGCGCGGCGGGCCGCCTCCTGGATCTCCTCCAGCGCCGCCAGTTCCTTTGCCATGTCGATCCGCGGGAATAGCGGGTCGCCGCCCTGCACAGTGGCGTTTCGCGGCAGCGTGCCGAAGAAGGCCATGGAGACCCAGTCATACCGGTCCGCGCCGATGCGGCGCATAATCTCCTCGGAGGTCTCCGGGATGAACGGGCACAGCAGCCCGGCGCAGATGCGGACTGTCTCCAACAGGTTGTACATGACCCGGGCCAGGCGGGGGCGCTTTGCCTCGTCCTTGGCCAGGATCCAGGGGGTATTCTCGTCGATATACTTGTTGGCCCGGGAGATGACCTTGAAGATCTCCGCCAGCGCGTTCTGGAAGGCGAAATGCTCCATCTCGTCCTCATATTTGCGGACCAGGGCGCAGGCCATGGTGATGAGCTCATCATCCATCGCCGCGTCCTCCTCCTGCTCCGCGGGCAGGGTGCCGCCGAAGTACTTCTGCACCATGGCGACGGTCCGGGAGACGAGGTTGCCCAGATCATTGGCCAGGTCCGTGTTGATGGTATTGATCAGCAGCTCGTTGGAGAAGTTGCCGTCGCTGCCGAAGGGGAAGGAGCGCAGCAGGAAGAAGCGCAGCGCATCGACGCCGTAGCGCTGGGCCAGCAGATAGGGATCGACGACATTGCCCTTGGATTTCGACATCTTGCCGCCGTCCAGCAGTAGCCAGCCGTGACCGAAGACCTTCTTCGGCAGCGGCTCGCCGACGCTCATGAGCATCGCGGGCCAGATGATCGTGTGGAAGCGCACGATCTCCTTGCCGACAAAATGCACGTCTGCCGGCCAGTATTTCTCGTAATCGTGATAGCGGTCGTTGCAGTAGCCCAGGGCTGTCGTATAATTAAACAGCGCATCGACCCAGACGTAGACGACATGCCCCGGGTCAAAATCCACGGGGATGCCCCAGGTGAAGGAGGTCCGCGAGACACAGAGGTCCTCCAGGCCGGGCTTGATGAAGTTGTTGATCATTTCGTTGACGCGGCTACGGGGCTCCAGAAAATCTGTGTTTTCCAGCAGGTCCTGCACCCGGTCGGCGTACTTAGAGAGGCGGAAGAAGTAGGCCTCCTCCTGGGCCTCGTGGACCTCGCCGCCGCAGTCCGGGCACTTGCCATCCACCAGCTGGGACTCGGTCCAGAACGATTCGCAGGGCGTGCAGTACTTGCCCTTGTAGGCCCCCTTGTAGATATCGCCATTGTCGTACATCTTTTTGAAGATCTTCTGAATCGCTTCGACATGATAGTCATCTGTTGTGCGGATGAAGCGGTCATAGGAGATGTTCATCAGCTTCCACAGGTCCTTGACACCGCCTTCACCGATGACGATATTATCTACAAACTGCTGGGGCGTGATGCCGGCCTGCTTGGCCTTTTCTTCGATCTTCATGCCGTGCTCGTCCGTTCCGGTCAGGAACATGACATCGCAGCCCCGGAACCGCTTGTAACGGGCCATGGCGTCCGTTGCGACGGTGCAGTAGGTATGCCCGATGTGCAGCTTGGCGGACGGGTAATAGATCGGTGTGGTGATATAGAATTTTTCTCTCTCCTCGTGATGATGGCACATAAGAAAAATCCCCCTTTCTCAAAACGTACCGCAGGCGGATGGGCCTGGGCCGGTAATCGCATCGAAACGCGGCGTGTGCACGCATTTTCAATTATCGTATCACGCGCGAAGCCGCTTTGTCAACATTTGGCGGCCCTTTTCCTAGCGTATCCGCTGCTGGGGCGTTTATACGGGAATAAAAACCGCCCACCGGCGCAGGTGCTGCACCGGTGGGCAGGATGTAGGGGGGATTTTTACTTACTTCAGATGCAGCAGGCGGTCCATCAGCCATTCCACGGCAGAGACGACCTTATAGCCAACGGTGACCATAACAGCAGTAATCATAGTGGCTCCTCCTTCCGGTGTTTTCCTCTGCTACAATCTATAGCATCACCGGGCGGCGGATGCAACGCAAGAACGCGTTTCTAAACGGTTCCTTAACGAAAGGACATAGTTTTTTAACAAATTTGTCGTATCATAAAACAAAATCCCCGGGGCGCCCTGCGGCGCTCCCCCGCTGGGGCAACGGGCGGAAATCCGGCCGCCGGGGCAGCAGGCCGTCCCGGCAGACGGACTTGCCGGTGTATTCCGGAAAGTGGCGCAGAGAGTCCGGGCCGTAAAACAGCGCGTTGTTCTCCACCAGCTGCGCCAGCGTCACCGGGCGGAGGAAATTGACGTCCACGCCGCAGTTGAGCACCTTGGGCAGCTGCTGCAGCATCGTATAGGCCCGCCCCCGGTGGGCGTGGAGATGGCCGTGGATCATATAGCCCCGCTTTTCATAGATCATCGGGTAATGGCAGAGGATGATATGCTCCTCGCCGTCGTCCAGCTCCCAGTAATCTACGACGGATTCGCAGTACTCGAACAGCGCCTGGGCGTTCTCCAGGCCGGTGTCATGGTTGCCGCGGATCAGATGCTTGCGTCCCTGGAGGCGGCGGAAGTACTGGGCCGGGACGACGCCGCCGTTATAGGAAAAGTCGCCGACGATATAGACCGTATCGTCCGGGCCAACGGTCTCGTTCCAGTTGCGGATGAGCGTCTCGTCCATCGCCTGGACGCTTTCAAAGGGGCGGTGGGCCAGCATCGGCGCATAGCCAAGGTGCAGGTCTGCGGTGTAATAGATCATCAGATAACCTCCCGCCTGCGGGAAATGCAAGCTTTTTTCTTATCATACCCGGTCTTTGCCCGCGGCGCAAGGGGAAAGCGGAAAGTGAACATAATCTTCCTATGTGAAAAAGTACAAATTTTTTCGGCCCTTCCCGGGGGAAAAATAGATTTTTGCAAGAAAAACCGCGTTTTGCCCGGGCAAAATTGTGGAAAAACCTGTGCAATATGTGCGCAACTTGCTGTGGATTTTTTTGGAAAAGGCATATATTGAAGAATTATGTCTACCAAATGCCCACAAATTGTGTTTGCACCACATCTGGTGGGTAAAGGGTGGGGAAATTGTGAAAACGCCGAAAAGCGGCGGCGGTATTTTTTGATTTTCTCTTTCGTGCCAGATGGTTTTGTGTTATACTATTTTTCGGAGTTTACAGGGAGATTCCGGCGCGTTTTTGTACGGTTTTCCCTTTTGCGTTTTTGATAGATGATAGAGGTTTTTTATGCTTGAGCTGTTATCCCCCGCCGGCTCTATGGATGCGCTGCGGGCAGCGGTCCAAAACGGCGCCGATGCGGTCTATCTTGGCCTTGCCAGCTGCAATGCGCGGCAGGGTGCCCGGAATTTCTCTCCGGATGAACTGCGCGAGGCGGTAAAGTATTGTCACATTCGCGGCGTGAAGGTTCACCTGACGCTCAACACGCTGCTCAGCGATCGGGAAATGCCCCAGGCTGCCGAGCTGATCCGCACGGCGGCGGCCTGCGATGTGGACGCGTTTATCGTCCAGGACCTTGGCGTGGTGCAGCTGTGCCGCCAGATGGCGCCGCAGATCGCGCTGCATGCCTCCACCCAGATGTCGATCCACAATCTCGACGGGGTGCAGCAGGCGGCGAAAATGGGCGTCTCCCGGGTCGTCCTGGCCAGAGAGCTGGACCGGGCGGCCATCGCGTATATCTGCCGCAACAGCCCGGTGGAGATCGAAGTCTTCGTCCACGGTGCCCTGTGCATGTGCTATTCGGGCCAGTGTTATATGTCCGCCGTGATTGGGCGGCGCAGCGGCAACAGGGGCCAGTGCGCCCAGCCTTGCCGCCTGCCCTACGGCTACAGCCGGCAGGAGGACAAATACCCCCTGTCGCTGAAGGACAATTGCCTGCTTTCCTATCTGCGGGAGCTGGAGCAGATGGGGGTCTCGTCCATCAAGATCGAGGGCCGCATGAAGCGGCCGGAATATGTCGCTACGGCGACGCGGATCTACCGGGCCGTGCTGGACGGCGCGCCGGTGGACCGGCAGCATCTTTCTGATCTGCAGCGGGCGTTTTCCCGTCAGGGCTTTACCCAGCGGTATTATACCGACGGGCCAGGCCGGGAGATGCTGGGGATCCGGGGTGTGCCCGCCCGGGAGGGCGCGTTTTTTGCCGCGGCCCGGGCAACGTATGAAAACTGCGAGGCCGCCCGGGTGCCGGTCCGCTTTTACGCGCTGATGACCCGGCGGCAGGGCAGTATGCTGGCGGTGCAGGACGAGGACGGTCATATCTGCAAGACAGTCGGTCCGCCGCCTCAGGAGGCGGTGCGCAAGCCGCTGCGCTTGGAGGACCTGGCCGCCCGCCTGGCAAAGACCGGCGGGACCCCGTACCTATGTACGGAAGTCAAGGGCGTCGTCGACCCGGGGCTTTCCCTCTCGGCGGCGGCCGTCAACGCCATGCGGCGGGACGTGCTCGACCGGCTGACTGCGCTGCGGGGCCGCCGGGAGCCGGCGCATCTGGGGCGCTACACCAAGCCGTTTCTCTATCCCGGCAGTACCACGCCGCCGGTTTTGACGGTCAGTGTCCAGCGGGCCAATCAGCTGACGGCCGCGCTGCTGCGGACAAAGCCCGCCGTCCTCTATGTCCCCCTGGCGGAGCTTGCGGCGCACCCCGCCATTGCCCGGCAGGTCTATGACGAGACAGAGCTTACCGTGATCCTGCCCCGGGTGATCTGGGACCGGGAGATGAGCCAGGTCCGCCGCCAGTTGGACACGGTCTATGACCTGGGAGTCCGGCATGTGCTCAGCGGCAATTTGGGCCAGTTTTCTCTGGCGCGCTCCCGGGGGTTCCGGGTTCGGGGGGATTTTGGGCTCAATATCTTCAATTCCCGCAGCATGAACTGGCTGCGGCGGGAGGACCTGGTCTCGGCCTGCGCCAGCTTTGAGATGACGCTGCCCCAGATCCGGGATCTTTCCAAGGCCGTCCCGCTGGAGATGATCGTCTACGGTCGCCTCCCGCTGATGCTGACGGAAAACTGCATTATGAAAAACCGCACCGGCGCCTGCATCTGTCAGGCCCAGCAGACAAAGCTGGTCGACCGCACTGGGGAGGAATTCCCTATCCTGCGGGACCCGGGCACCTGCCGGAACGTGATTCTGAACGGGAAGAAGCTCTATCTGCTGGATAAGCGCCAGTCCCTGCGGGACCACGGCCTTTGGGCGCTGCGCGTCCAGTTTACGACAGAGGGCCCGGCGGAGGTCAGCCGGATCATGGAGGCCTGGCGGACCGGCGGGGTATTTGACCCCGGCAGCGGCACCCGCGGCCTGTATTACCGCGGCGTGGAATAACGGCGCCAGCGCCGGAAGCAATAGGAGAAGTCATGGAACTGATTTTAGCATCGCAATCCCCCCGGCGGCGGCAGCTGCTGGAGCTGATGGGGCTGCAATTTCAAGTGATGTCCGCCGCAGCGGACGAATGGATGGACCCGACTAAGCCGGTCGAAGAAGAGATCGGCCGGGTCAGCCGATTAAAGGCGGAGGCCGTTCTGGCCCAGGCACCCCAGGGCGCCTGCATCATCGCCGCCGATACCCTGGTCTGCATTGACGGCCAGCGCCTGGGCAAGCCCCGGGACGAAGCGGAGGCGGAGGCGATGCTGCGCAGGCTCTCCGGCCGGGATCACACGGTGATGACCGGCGTCAGCGTCCTGTGCGGTGACCGGGTTGAGACATTCACGGAAAAGACACAGATCCACTTCCGTCCCCTGTCTGCCCCGGAGATCCGCGCTTATGTCGCAACGGGCGAGCCGATGGATAAGGCCGGCGCGTACGGCATCCAGGGCGGGGCGGCGCTGTTTGTCAGCGCCATCTGCGGCGATTATTACAATGTTATGGGGCTGCCGGTATGCCGTCTGACCCAGGTGCTGCGCAGCTTTGGCGTCTGCGTCCTGGGCGTGGCGGACGGCGTTGTGCGAGGTGAGGCGATTGAATAAGCTGTTCACATCCAAAACAAAGCGCATTTTCTTGGCGGCAGTGATCCTGGCGGTTCTGGTCGCGGTCGGCAGCGCGGTCGCAGCTGGGGTCTCCTCCGGGAAGAATTTTGTGCAGTCGCTGATGACGCCGGTCAATGCCACGGTTTCTGCTGTGACCCGCACGGCGGAGCGCTTTTATAACTATGTCTTCCGCTATGAATCGCTGAAAGCGGAAAACGAGTACCTGAAAGAGCGCATTGCCTCGATGGAAGACGAGGTCCGCACCGCCGATGCGCTGCAGCGGGAGAATGAGAAAATGCGTCAGCTGCTGGGCCTGACCCAGGAGCACGAGGACTATCAGCTCGTCTCCGCCTATATCATCAGCTGGGATTCCAGCAACTGGAAAAACACGTTCACCATCGGCAAGGGGAAAAATTCCGGCATTGCCGAGAATATGTGCGTCACGACGGAGCAGGGCCAGGTCGTCGGCTTGGTGACAGAGGTCGGAACAAACTGGGCCACGGTGACGACGATCCTGGATTCCTCCCTGCAGGTCTCCGCGACGCTTTCGTCCTCTGGCTATAACGGCATTGTCCAGGGCGCGTACCAGCGCGACGGCTCCGACCGCCTCCGGATGGATTACCTGGCGACAGACGCCGTCATCCGCAACAACGACCAGGTGGTGACCACCGGCTCGACCCTCTACCCCCGGGGCCTGATCCTGGGCTATGTTGTCGATGCCGGTCTGGATGGCACCGGGGTCGCCAAATATGCGATCATCGACCCGGCTGCAGAGTTGGACTCTCTCGAGCAGGTCTTTGTTATCACGGAATATGTCAATGAATAAACGCGGCTTGCACCGCGGCGGAAAGGAGAAGGCATGAATAAGCTGCATATCACCCGGAAGCAGTGGATCTTCTTTCTCCGCTGGGCGGTCTATGGGGCGATGTTTCTGCTGGCCATGGCGCTGCAGGGCACGATCCTCAGCCGCTTGTCGATCTTCGGCGTAAAGCTGAACCTGCTGCCGGCATGCATCATCTGTGTTGCACTGCAGGAGGGGCAGGAGCGCGGCGGCGTTTTTGCCCTGTGCGCCAGTACAGTTTTGGCGTTGGCGGGCGCAGACTTTGGTTATCTCAGTATCGCGGTGCTGACCTTTTCTGCGGTATTCTGCGCATGGCTGTGCCGTGCGCTGTTTTATCACACGCTGCCCTCCACAGCGCTGTGCTGCCTGGGGGCGTGGCTCGTCAATGAGACCTGCATTTTCCTGCTGCGGTTGCTGCTGGGGTCGGTGGAGCCGATGCAATATCTGCTGGTGCTGCTGCCCGGCGCGCTGCTGTCGCTGGTGGGGTGCCCGGTGTTTTATTACCTGTCGCGTCAGATCGCGAAAATTGGGGACTGATTATGGAACGAATCACACAAAAACGGGTCGCCGCCTTTTTTGTATTGCTGGCGGCGCTCTTGGGCTTTTTTGCCTTCCGGCTGTATATTGTCCAGGTGGTCAACGCCACGGACGGCGACAGCTCAATCTCGACCTATACCTACCAGACGAATGTCTCCGCCGCACGCGGCCAGATCCTGGACCGCAACGGCAATATCCTAGTCTCGAACCGGGCCAGCTACAATGTCATCATCAACGACTATGTGCTCTTTAATTCTGAGAGCCCCAATGAGGACCTGCTGCGGCTGGTGCGCCTGTGCGACAAGCTGGGCATCGACTACGCGGACCATCTGCCCATCACGGCGGAGAAGCCCTATGCGTACACGCTGGAGGAATTGCCCGAGGCGTGGCAGGGCTATTTCCGTGCGTATTTGAACGCCTATACTTGGGATGCGGATATTTCTGCCCAGCAGATCATTAAGCTGATGAAATCTGTTTACAAGATCCCCAACGATTGGGACGAGGCGGAGGCACGGAAGGTCCTGGGCCTGCGGTATGAGCTCAAGCTGCGCAGCTGCGCGTCGCTGGACCCGTACGTCCTTGTCGCCGATGTGAATTCGACGGACCTTGCGGCGCTGATGGAGCTGGATATTCCCGGCATGAGCGTGGAGACGACGACGGTCCGGGAGTACAACACCACCTATGCCGCCCACATTCTCGGCCGGGTCGGCCTGATGGATAGCGACGAATACAAAAAGTACAAGGAGCAGGACTACTCTATGAACGCCTACGTAGGCAAGGATGGGCTGGAAAAATCCTTCGAGTCCTATCTCCATGGCACCGACGGCATCCGGCTGACGACGGTGACCTCCAACGGCGAGGTCGTCGATGAGCATTACGCGGTGGAGCCCAAGGCGGGCAATAACGTGGAGCTCACCATTGATATCGATCTGCAGGCGGTGGCGGAAAAGGCGTTGGAGAGCTGCATTTTGGATCTGCGGGAGAACGGCGTCGGCAAGGACGGCGAAGGCAAGGACGCCGAGGGCGGCGCTGCCGTCGTCATGTCCGTCAAGACCGCCGAGGTCCTGGCCAGCGCCAGCTATCCGACGTTCAATCTTGCGACCTACACCGAGGATTTCAACAAACTCAACGCGGATGAGACGGCGCCGCTGTATAACCGTGCCCTGAGTGCGATCTATCCCCCCGGCTCGATCTATAAAATGGTCACTGCCATTGCCGCCATTGACAGCGGCACGGCCAGCCGATACCTGCAGATCGAGGACCAGGGCATCTACCGTTATTACGATGACTACCAGCCCGCCTGCTATATCTACACGGCCTCCGGTGTCACCCACGGCGTCGTCGATATGATGCAGGCAATCTCCGTCTCCTGCAACTATTACTTCTACGAAGTCGGCCGCCGGACAGGGATCGATGCCATCGATCAAACGGCAAAGCAGCTGGGCCTGGGCGAGGATACCGGCGTAGAGATCGCCAATGCCGATGGCTACCGCGCAAACCCCGAGACAAAGAAAAAGCTGTATGCCGACGATCCGGACCAGTCCGGTTGGTACGGCGCCGATACGCTGATGGCGTCCATCGGCCAGTCGGAGAATAAATTCACGCCGCTGCAGATGTGCGTCTATACCACGGCGCTGGCCAATAAAGGCACGCGCTACGAGGCGCATTTTTTGAAAAAGATCATCTCCGGCGACTATCAAACTCTGCTGGAGGAGAAAACGCCCAAGGTCGCCTCAACGCTGGACATGTCCCAGGATGCCATTGACTGTGTCTTTACTGGGATGCGCCTATGCGCGACGGAGGGCACGGCGAAGAATATTTTTGAAAATTACGATGTTGCCGTCTGCTGTAAGACCGGCACGGCGCAGCATGGTGCAGAGGGCTCGGATAACGCTTCGTTTGTTCTGTTTGCCCCGGCGGATGATCCGGAGATCGCCATTTCCGTCTATGTGGAAAAGGGCGCCCAGGGCGGTAACCTGGGCAAGGTCGCCAAGGAGATCCTGGATTATTATTTCTCGACCACCGTGCAGCGGGAGACCTCGCCCCAGGAGGGGCTGCTGCAGTAAAGCAGCGTAAAAATCAGGAAGGGATGCATCTATGGAGGAGCTTTTGCAAATACCGCTGCTCGACGTCCGGAAGCTGATCAGCGCCGGGGCGGGCGATGCGGCGCTGGTGTATTTATACTTGCGCTCCGGCGGCACGCTGTCCCAGGCGGGCAGCGCCCTGCAGCTGTCTGCGGCAAAATTAGAGCAGGCAGCTGCCAGCCTGCGTCAGCTGGGGCTGCTGCAGAAGCCGGATCGCCGCCTGCCGCAGGATCATAGTCCCGTCTATACTGAGGAAGATGTCTCCCGCCACATGGAGCGGGATAAGCGCTTTTCCCAGCTGGTGGGCGAGATCCAGCGGGAGCTGGGGCGGCTGCTGTCGAACGAGGATCTGAAGATCCTCTTGGGGATGCTGGATTATTTAGACCTGCCCATGGAGGTGGTGGCGATCCTGGTGCATTTCTGCGTCGAGCGCAACCGGGCCCGGGGCAATCTGCGCGCCCCCTCCTTCCGGACGATGGAGAAGGAAGCCTACCGCTGGGCCGATGACGGGATCGACACCATGGAGCAGGCGGCGGCTTTTGTCCAGAATCAGCTGCAGCTCCAGAGCCAGATCGGCCGGGTCCGGAAGCTGCTGCAGCTTTCCGACCGACGGCTCACGGCGGCGGAGGAGCATTATATTCGCAGCTGGCTCGGCATGGGCTTTGACCTACCGGAGCTTCAGCTGGCTTATGAGCGTACCTGCTTGAATACCGGGGGCCTGAAATGGCAGTACATGAATAAAATTCTACTCAATTGGGATCAGAAAAACCTGCATACCGTCTCCGGGATCGAGGCGGCGGAGCGGGCGCCGAAGGGGCGGCCGGGCCAGGCGGCCCCGGCGGTCAGTCCCATGGCCAAGGCGGCCATCGCGCGTCTGGTCCAGGAAGAGAGCCGGGAGTGACCCGGCGAGGGAGGTAACGGCATATGGCATATTCCCCTGCGGTCGTCCAGCGGGCCCGGGCGCGTCTGGCCCAGGCAAAAGCGGACCACGAGGCAGAGACAGCGGCCCGGCTGGAGGCAGCTTATGAAAAATTCCCCGAGCTTGTACAGATCGACCGACAGCTGCGGGCGACGATGGCCCAGGTCGTGGCGACCAGCTTCCGAAAAGGGGAGGACCCGGCCCAGGCCATTGCAGCCATCCGGGCCAAGAATCTGGAACTGCAGCGCCGTCGGGAGTGGATCCTGGCGGACTATGACGAATCCCTGCTGGAGGATACACCGGTCTGCGCCCAGTGCGGCGGCACCGGCTATGTCGGCGCGCAGATGTGCGAGTGCCTGCGGGAGCTCTGCCGCCAGGAGCAGAAAAAGGAGCTGACGACGCTCCTCGGCACCGGCCGGGAGCGGTTCGAGCAGTTCCGGCTGGACTACTATCCCGATACGCCGGACCCGAACTATGGCATCAGCCCCCGGCAGACGATGCGCCTCGTGCTGCAAAAGTGCCAGCGGTACGCCCGGGAGTTTACACCCAATGCGTCCTCCCTGCTGTTTACTGGTGAGACGGGGCTGGGGAAGACCTTCCTCTCCGGCTGCATTGCCCGGGCCGTGGCCGACGGCGGCTATTCCGTCGTTTATGACACGGCAATTCACCTGCTGGCGGACTATGAAGCGGCAAAATTCGGCGAGAACACCGAGGAGAACCGCAGCCGCACCGGGAAATACACCGCTTGTGATCTTCTGATTATCGACGATCTTGGGACAGAGATGGTGACCCAATTCACCGTCTCGGCCCTGTATTCTGTCATCAACGACCGGCTGATGGCGCACAAGCCCGTCATCCTCTCGACCAATTTGTCACCGGAAGAGCTCCGGACCCGCTATTCCGCCCAAATCGCCTCCCGCATTCTGGGGACGTATCAGGTCCTGCAGTTCTTAGGAAACGATATTCGCATGAAAACGCAAGAAAGGAGGCCTTTCTCGTGAATCAAATTGCGGATTTTAATTGTGATGTCGGCGCGATGCTGCGCATTACGCCGGAGCTTTTGACGGCAGCGGGCAGCAGCTTCCCGGCGGCGTATCTCGAGAGCGGGGATATGGCCAAGACGGCGCTGGAGCTGAAGCGGGAGAACAACGCCTGCTTCTGTATGCTCCCCTTCTGCCATACCCTGGAGGCGGAGGCGACAGGCGGTATCATTCACTTTGACGATGTCGAGACCGGCCCGCGCTTTGGCGACCCGACCTGCAAGTCCCTGGATGCGCTGCTGCAAATGCCCGAGATCGACTATTCCGCTGGCCGGATGGCCCAGACACTGGAGGCCTGCCGCCTGCTGCACCAGCAGGGGGAGCATGTGATGATCGCCCTGACGGGGCCGTTTACCTGGCTGAATGTTCTGTGCGGCACGGCGCCGCTCTTTAAATGGCTGCGCAAGGAGCCGGAGAAGATGCAGCAGGTGTTCGATCACATCCGCGCCGAGTTGCTGCGATTCACAGAAAAGGCCCTGGAGGCTGGGGCAGATCTTATTTCCTATTCCGATTCCGTCGGTGGCGTGAATGTCCTGGGGCCGAAGAATATGGCCCATATGGCCGAGACGGTCACGCTACCGCTGCTGCATGAGATCCAGGCACTGGCGGACGGGAAGGCGCTGCTGTTCCTGTGCCCGAAGCAGACATTTGCGCTGACGGCCTGCGAGCTTGCCCGCTTTGTGGCTTTGCCTGCGGCGGAGGACACGTCGTATGTCCAGGCCTGCCTGAATGCCAAGCGGCCGGACCTGATCTATGGTCAGAGCTGCCCCAAGCATTATCACTTCCGGATCCATGGTACCCTGCACGCCTTGGAGCTGCTGGCGTAACAGAAAGAAAGACAGCGCAGCGAAGCTGATGCATTCAGTTTCGCTGCGCTGTTATTTTTGCGGAATGGCTCAGGCTTCTGCAGGGATCTCTGCTGGTGCGGTATCTTCCCGGCTGCGGATGATATAGGGGGTAAAGCCGGGGCCGACGGCCCAGTCGATGCTGTCCATGATCTGGCGGGTCTGGCGGACGTATTTTTCCACCTGCTTGCGGTTTTGTACCAGCAGGCCGTAATAGGTCTCAAAATAAGCATCCAGCGCACTGTCCAGCGGGACGCGGATGCGGCCGCTGCGGTAATCCCGGCACATTTGGATCTCCATGCCAGCGGTCAGCGAGACGAAGAGGTTGCCCATCTCCTCGTTGCGCCAGCACTTGTTCAGCACCAGCTGCGGGGAGCATAGCCGCTGAAAGAAATACTCCTTATAGCGGAAATTCTGCTCCAGATAGCACGCCGTCGTCGTCAGCTCGACGAAGAAGCGGGAGATGTTCTCGTTGCGCAGCAGCCCGGTGAAGTAGCCGCGGTAGTTGAGCATATCGTTCAGCAGCAGGTCGCTTTCGTCGAAGATATTGCCCAGCGCGCTACGGATTGTCGTGGCCACGTTGGAGATATATTCCCGGAATACCATGACGGCGACGGCTTCCTTGCTCTCAAAATGATAGGAGAAGAGCCCTAGCCGTGAATTCGCGGCGCCGACGATATCCCGAATTGAGGTGTTGAAATACCCCTGCTCGTAAAAGCAATTCCGTGCGCTCTGGTAGAGCGCTGTTTTTGTTTCAATACCGTTTTTATAGTTACCCATGATCGCTCCTTGTCAGAAAATGCAGGGCATTTTCTGATGTGAAAAAATTCTGTGTGATAGTCTAATCATATACGCAGCTACAGGCAATTGTCAAGACAATTCGTTATTTTAAAAAAAATAATACGATTTCTAAAGTAATTTCTGCCTGGTGCGGAAAACGCAAGGGGAAGGGAGCCCCTCGTGTTTTTAGGTCATGCCGCGTTTCCAGACGCCTTTGCAGTAGAAGAGGATGGAAAGGCAGGTGCCGGTGATCCAGCCCAGGGGCCAGGCTAGCCAGATGCCGGTGCTTTCAAGAGAGTGGGAGAGCAGGAAGGCCAAGCCGACCCGGAGGATAAGGTCTGTAAAGGTCGTCGTCATAAAATAGCCCATGGCACCCGCACCCCGCAGGACGCCGTCCAGCAGAATCTTGACGGCTGGGACGACATAAAACGGCGTGACAATCAGGATAAACAATATGCCGGTCTCCAGCGCGCCGGTGGTGTGATCCTTCAAAAACAGGCCGACCAGCGGGCGGCGCAGCAGGATAAACAGCGCCGTAAAGGCGAGGCCCGTGAGGATGGAGATGCCGATGCCGCTTTTCGTCCCCTGGCGGATGCGGTCCAGCTTTCCGGCCCCGATGTTCTGCGCCGTAAAATTGGACATTGCCGTGCCCAGGGCGCTGAAGCCAGTGATGGCGAAGTTATTGAGCTTGATGGCGGCGGAGTAGGCGGCGATGACCGTCGTGCCAAAGCTGTTGACCATCCCCTGGATGAAGATATTGCCGACAGAGACAAAGCTCTGCTGCAGTGTGCTGGGGATGGCGATGCGGGTGATTCGCAGCAGGATGGGGCCGGAGAATAGCGCAGGCTTTTCTTCGCAGGGCAACTGCCGGATCCGGCGCAGAACCGTGATGACCGCCAACACGCAGCTGACACCCTGGCACAGAAACGTCGCCCAGGCCACACCGGCCACGCCCATGTGGAGCCCGGCGACGAACCAGATGTCCATGGCAATATTTGTCAGAGACGAGGCTACCAGGAAAACAAATGGCGTGCGGGAGTCGCCCAGGGCGGAGAAAATGCCGGTGGAGATATTATAGTAGAAGAGGAAAAACAGCCCGCCGGTATAGATGTTCAGGTAGAGCTGTGAGTCCTCCAGGATATCGGCCGGTGTGCGGATGAGCTGCATCAGGCTGGGTGAGAGGGTGAAGCCCAGCAGCATCAGCAGGGCACAAAGGGCGCCGGAGGCGAGGTACGTTGTCGAGACGGCAGTCTTCAGGTCACGAAATTGCTTGGCGCCGAACATCTGTGCCAGGATGACGGAGCAGCCGATGTTGCAGCCAAAGGCGAACGCCAGATAGACCAGGGTGATCTCATAGGCGTTGCCGACGGCGGCCAGCGCTTCGTCCCCAATAAATTTTCCGGCGACAAGGCTGTCAGCGATGTTATAGAGCTGCTGAAACAGAATACTGCCCAGAAGCGGCAGCGAGAATTTGATCAGTTCGGTGCGGGGATTCCCGCGGGTCAGGTCTTTTACCAAGTTGTTACCTCCTTTCTGCTTGCGAAAAAAAGCCGCAGGGACAAACTGCCGGGCAGATGCAGTTACATCTGCCCGACGGAAGCTATCTTAGAATTTTCCGCTTAGTAGGCCAGCTTTTCGGCCAGCCAATCCCGCAGCCGGGAGATGGGGACGCGCACCTGCTCCATCGTGTCGCGGTCGCGGATGGTCACGGCGTTGTCCGCCTCGACGCCCTTCTCCGGGTCGCCAACGGTTTCAAAATCGACGGTGATGCAGTAGGGGGTGCCAATCTCGTCTTCCCGGCGATAGCGCTTGCCGATGGAGCCGGCATCGTCAAAGTCGACCATGAAGTCCTTCTGGAGCATATGGTAGAGCTCCTCCGCCTTGCCGGAGAGCTTCTTGCTCAGGGGCAGCACCGCCGCCTTGAACGGAGCCAGGGCCGGATGCAGATGCAGAACGACGCGGACGTCGTCATTGCCCTTCTTATCCTGCCCGACGACCTCTTCGTCGTAAGCGTCCACCAGGAAGGCCAGGACCACCCGGTCTGCGCCCAGGGAGGGCTCGATGACATAGGGGATATAGTGCTCGTTCTTGGCCTGGTCGTAGTAGGTCATATCGACCCCGGAGGTCTTCTGGTGCTGGCTCAGGTCGTAATCCGTGCGGTCTGCGACGCCCCAGAGCTCGCCCCAGCCGAAGGGGAAGAGGAATTCAAAGTCCGTCGTGGCCTTGGAGTAGAAGCAGAGCTCCTCCGGGTCATGGTCTCGCAGGCGCAGGTTTTCCTCCTGCATATGCAGGCCCGTCAGCCAATCGCGGCAGAAGGAACGCCAGTAGGCAAACCATTCCAGGTCCGTCCCCGGTTCGCAGAAGAATTCCAGCTCCATCTGCTCAAACTCGCGGGTGCGGAAGGTGAAGTTGCCCGGGGTGATCTCGTTACGGAAGGATTTGCCGATCTGGCAAACGCCGAAGGGCAGCTTCCGGCGGGTCGTCCGCTGGATATTGTTGAAGTTAACGAAAATGCCCTGGGCCGTCTCCGGGCGCAGATAGACGGTGTTCTTCGCGTCTTCCGTGACACCCTGGAAGGTCTTGAACATCAGGTTGAACTGGCGGATGTCTGTAAAATCATGCTTGCCGCAGGTGGGGCAGGGAATCTGCTTTTCCTCGATGAAGTCTGCCATTTCCTGCTGGCTGAAGGCGTCGATGGGCTTCGGCAGGGTGATGTTTTCGCCCTGGCAGAAGTCTTCGATCAGCTTATCGGCGCGGAAGCGCTCCTTGCAGGACTTGCAGTCCATCAGCGGGTCGGAAAAGCCGCCCAGATGGCCGGAGGCGACCCAGGTCTGCGGGTTCATCAAAATGGCGGAGTCCTGCCCGACGTTGTACGGATTCTCCTGCACGAATTTTTTCCACCATGCCTTTTTGACATTGTTTTTCAGCTCCACACCCAGGGGGCCATAATCCCAGGTGTTGGCCAGGCCGCCGTAAATTTCGGAGCCGGAGAAGATAAAGCCGCGGCCTTTACAAAGCGCGACGATTTTGTCCATGGTCTTTTCAGTATTTTTCATCATAGCCAAACGCCCTCCAGAATTTCTCTGTGTAATTTTCCATTTGCAATATTCAATTATATCCGTCGCCGCGGGAAAAATCAACCGATGGATGGGAAAAAACCCAGGTTTTTGCGGCAGATTTTGCGGAAAATGCGCCGGTCGAGGGATTTTGGTTGCGCGGGCCGCCGCGCTGTGGTATAATATTCAAAAATGGATCAAAAAATTGACACAGGCCCCCAGGGCGCATCGACGCCCTGTGCAGGGGAACGGGAGGCCGCCATGCAGCAGGATATCACCTTTACGATGGAGATCGATGGCGCACCATGCCAGTGCACGGTGCTCTTCACCTTTTATTCGGATATTACCAAGGCCCATTATATGCTCTACACGCCCGATGACCCGGCGGGGACAGTGCAGGTGCGGCTCATTGCCGCCCGCTATCAGCCGGAGGACCTATCCAAGCTGGAATCCCTGCGGGATGATACAGACCGCGCCATTGTCCAGAGCTTTATTGAATATGTCTCTTCCCACAGCGCCGAGGAGATCGAGCGCGACTGCCGGTCGGTCGAGGAGGAAGACGACGGTATTCGTGATATTACAGACCTGTGAACGGTCGGGAGCAGGGCACTATGTAATTTATAAGTAACTCATTATTTCGATAATATCTTGCGGATCAAGAGCAAACTTCCTATACTAATCCTAGAAAGCAAAAATTGGATAGGAGGTTTTTCCAATGCTGAATGAAAATGTTGTGAAGGTACTGAAGAATAACACCTGGACGGTCGCGACCTGCGCGGCTGGTGTCCCGAATGCAGTGCCGGTTGGCTTCAAGGATGTCACGGAGGACGGCAAGCTGGTCGTCGGCGACGTCTTCCTGGAGACGACGATGCGCAACGTTCTGGACAACGGCAAGATCGCCGTCTCGGCTTATGACGCGTCGACCTCGGAAGGCTATCAGGTCAAGGGTACCGCCGCATATGTGACGGAAGGACCCGTTGTCGATACCTTCAAGGCGCTGGCTGCGAAGCTGTTCCACGGCAAGATGACCGCCAAGGGCGCAATCGTCATCACCCCCGAGCAGGTGATTGTGACGACCCCCGGCCCGGAGAATAAGAAGGTCCTGTAAGGCAGGGAAAAACGTCGGTACATTGCGGGGCACGGATGCAGCAGCGTCCGTGCCCGCTTTTGCCGGGCTTTGCCCGGCGGTCCTACAGAAAGGGGGCAGCATATGGCCTATGAGAGAAAAATGGAAAAGGATATTCGCTGCCCGCTGGAATATGGCATGGCGCTGTTCGGCGGCAAGTGGAAATCCCGTATCCTCTGCGTCCTGGCGGGGCAGGGGACACTGCGCTACAGCGCGCTGCGCAAGCAGATGGGCAATATCACAGACGCTGTCCTGGCGGCGGCGCTGAAGGAGCTCCTGGCAGACGATATGATCCAGCGCAGGTCCTATGACGAGATCCCGCCCCGGGTGGAATACGCCCTTTCGGAAAAAGGCCGCTCTGTTATCCCGATTTTGCAGAGCATCTGCCAATGGGCCGGCGGCTATTATAAAGAAGAGGAAGCGCACGCCATGACCCAGTGCCAGAAGTGCGATTATCACTAAGGCTTGGCCTGCGCGCTACAAAGACGCTGCGGCGGACTGATCTTCCAGCCCGCCGCGGCGTCTTTGTCGTTCTTGTTATGCCTCGTTTGCCGGAAGGAACATCATGCCGAAGCTGACAGCCAGCAGGCAGCAGCTTGCCCAGATGGCGCTTTGGCCCAAGGCAAGTGTCAGCGCGCTCCCGGCCGCCGCGCCGGCGGCAAAGAAGACAATCACGCTGAAATAAGTCAACGCCTTGTGGAGCGCGCCCTTTTCCCGGGTGCGGAAATAGGCATGCAGCGCTTCCGTCCCGCTGCGCAGGTTGCCGATGCACATGGTGCTGGCGTAGACATGGCCCCGGACCTTGTGAAATGTCTGCACCTGCAGTGCGCAGACAAAGGAGACCAGGGCATTGGCTGCTGCGTTCCAGCTCTGCGGCAGAAAACCGACGCCGAAGAGAATGAGGATTTCCACCAGGATAATGATTTGCCGCCAGTGGATCTTCTCCGCACATTTATACCGGGCGTGGATGCTCTCGGCTACAAAAATACCACAAATAAACGACAAAATTGGGATCAAATAACGGACGCCTCCGGAAAAGTCGCCTTGAAACAGCCGGGTGCTCATCAGAACGATGTTGCCTGTCTGTGCGTTGGCGAAGACACCGCCGCGGCAGCAATAGGTGTAAGCGTCCTGCAGGCCGCCGGAGAGAATGATAAAAATTGCCGTGGCAAAGGCGTCCGACATTTGCCGTCGCTGTGTATTTGCCATGAAGCGCTCACCTCGCCCGAAAAATTTTGGTCTGCCCGGGGCATTATTCCCGGGCAGACCAATCATAGCACAAGCCGTCTTGTTTTTCCAGTGCCGATGTGCGCGTCAGGAGGCATTTTCAAACTGACTGTTATACAACGCCGCGTAGAAGCCGCTCTGCTGCATCAGCGATTCGTGGGTGCCGCTCTCAATAACATCGCCCGCTTGCATGACGAGGATGAGGTCGGCGTTTTTGATCGTCGAGAGCCGGTGGGCGATGACAAAGCTGGTGCGGCCCTTCGTCAATTCGTCCATAGCCTGTTGGATGAGCAGCTCCGTTCTGGTATCGACGGACGAGGTCGCTTCGTCGAGGATCAGCATCGGTGCATTTTGCAGCATCGCCCGGGCGATGGTCAGCAGCTGCTTCTGCCCGGCGGAGATGCTCGTGCGCTCGGAGAGAACGGTATCAAAGCCGTCCGGCAGCGTCTTGACGAATTTCTCCAGCCCGCAGGCCCGGCAGACCTGCCACAGCTGCGCATCCGTGATGCCGGTCATATTATAGGCCAGGTTTTCCCGCACGGTCCCATCAAAGAGCCAGGTATCCTGCAGGACCATGCTGAACAGGTCGTGGACATTTTCTCGCCGCAGGTTGGTGATGGGTGTGCCGTCGATGGTGATCTGGCCGCCGGTGGCTTCGAAAAAGCGCATCAGCAGATTGACCATCGTCGTTTTCCCTGCGCCGGTCGGCCCGACGATGGCGACCTTTTGCCCCGGCCGCACGTCGGCGGAGAAATCGTGGATGACCAGCTTCTCCGGCATGTCCGGATAGGCAAAGCGCACGTGGGAGAACTGCACCGCGCCGGTTGTCCGGGTGAGGGTGGCGGTCTTGCCGCCCTCGTCGGACAGCTCCTCGCTCTCCAGGAAGTCGAAGATTCGGTGGGCGGAGGCGGCAGCCGTCTGCATATTTGTCAGGCCCTGGGCGATCTGCGTCAGCGGCGAAGAAAGCAGCCGCACATAGAGAATGAAGGAGACAATCACGCCGAAGGCAATGGTCCCGTTCATCGCCAGGATCGACCCGTAGATGCACACGGCCACATAGGAGAGATTGCCGATGATATTCATCAGCGGCTGCATCACGCCGGAGAGGAACTGGGAGCGCCAGTTGGCGTCATAGACGGCGGCGTTGCGCTTGTCAAACTGCGCGCCCACCTGCGCCGTTGCCCGGCTGCTGCGAACGACGGCGTGGCCGGTATACATCTCCTCCACATAGCCGTTCAGTGCGCCCAGGCTCTCCTGCCGCGCTGTAAAGTACGGCTGGGAGCGTTTCATAATGAGAACGAGCAGCAGCAGCCCGCAGAGGGTGATCGCCAGCGCGACCAGAGCCAGCCGCCACTGGGTCACGAACATCATGACAAGGCAGCCCAGGAATTGGGTCGCCGCACTGATGATGGTCGGCAGGCTGTTTGTCAGCCCCTGCTGCAGGGTGGAGACATCGTTGGTGATCCGGCTGAGGATATCGCCCTGGGCGTGGGTGTTGAAGTATTTCTGCGGCACCCGGTTGATCTTGGCCGAGAGGTCGCCCCGCATCCGGTAGGACATCTTCAGTGTCACCGTGGCCATGATATAGTGCTGGAAAAAGCCAAATAGCGCGCTGATGACGTAGAGAATGGCCAGGCCGATGCCGATCTTTGCTACGGCTGCCAGGTTGATGCCGGTGGTCAGGCCGTCTGCCATTAGCGTAGCGATCTTGCCGACCTGGTCCGGGCCGACGATGGTCAGCACGGCGCTCAGCGCTGCCAGGACCAGCGCAAAAATCAAAATGCCGATGCTGCTGCGCATATAGGCCGTGATCCGGCCGACAGCAGAGGTCAGGACCTGCCGGTCCGGAAGCTGATATTCTTGCCCTCTTCGCATATTGCGCACCTCCTTACTGTAATTCCGCCGCGCTGAGCTGGCTCAGGGCGATCTGGCGATAGACCTCGCAGCTTTGCAGCAGCGCCTCGTGTGTCCCGTCGCCGACGATCTCGCCGTGCTCCAGTACAAGAATGCGGTCTGCGTGGCGGATGGTACTGATCCGCTGGGCGACGATGATCTTCGTCGTCTCCGGCAGTGCCTGGGCAAGGCCTGCCCGCAGGGCTGCGTCCGTCTTATAATCCAGGGCGGAGAAGGCGTCGTCAAAGATCAGAATCTCCGGCTTCCTTGCCAGGGCCCGGGCGATGGAAAGCCGCTGTTTCTGCCCGCCGGAGAGGTTCCGCCCTTGCTGGGCGACGGGATAGGCTGTGCCCTTGTCCAGGCGGCTGACAAATTCGGACGCCTGGGCCAACTCCAGCGCCGCCTGCAGGTCAGCGTCCGTATCGTCGCCGGCGCTCTGGCCGAAGAAGACGTTTTCCCGAATGCTGCCAGAGAACAGGGTCGCCCGCTGGCCGATAAAGGCCAGCTTGTCATATAGGGCGTCGAAGCAGTACTCCCGCACATCGGTGCCGTCCAGCAGGACATGGCCGTCCGTCGCGTCATAGAACCGGGGAATGAGATCGACCAGTGTCGTCTTGCCGCTGCCGGTGGCGCCGATGATCGCCAGTGTCTGGCCGCGCTCAACCCGGAAGCTGATATGGGAGAGCTCATTTTCTGCTGCGCCGGGGTAGCGGAAGCTGACGTCCCGGAATTCGACGCTGCCCTGCTCCGTCCCCTGGGTCCGCGTGCCCTCGGTAATGGTGGCGCGCCGGTCCAGGACCTCATTGATTCGTTCTGCAGAGACCTGCGCCTGGGGCAGCAGCATAAAGATCATGACCAGCATCATAAAGGACATGACGACGTACGTGGCATAGGTGCTGAAGACCAGCACATTGCTGAACATCGTCAGCCGCGCAGCCGGGTCGCCGATGGAGAGCTGGTTGACCAGGGCCGCGCCTAGCCAGTAGATGACTAGGGCCAGGCCGTTCATTCCCAGCAGCATCGTCGGCTGGATCAGGGAGAAGAGCTTCTGGTTTTTCATCTGGATCTGCGTCATTTCCTTGCTGGGGCCGTCAAATTTTTTATTCTGGTAGTCCTCCGCATTGAACGCATGGACGACATTGATGCCTGTCAGATTTTCCCGGGCGACCCGGTTGATTTTATCCGTCAGCTTCTGCACCAGCCGGAACCGGGGGATGCAAATGCACATGACTGTCAGCACCGTCGCGCAGATGACGACGACGAACGCCGCAGTCACCGCGGAGAGCTCCCAGCTCTTGCCCAGAATTTTGATGACAGCCCAGACCGCCATGATCGGTGACTTGATGAGCATCTGCAGGCCCAGGGCGAGAATCATTTGGATCTGGGTGATATCGTTGGTCGTCCGGGTGATCAGGCTGGGGATGGAGAGCGACTGCATCTCCTCCGTGCCAAGGTCCATGACATGGTGGAACAGCTTTGCCCGGACGATGAAGCTGAAGCCCGAGGCCGTGCGGGCGGCCAAAAAACCGCAGGCGATGGCCAGCAGCGCGCTTGCCAGGGTGCAGCCCAGCATCCGAAGACCAACCGACGTGATATCCGCCGTCGTAGAGCCGGCCGTCTTGATGAGCTTCGTCAACTCCGTCATATAATCCGGCAGCTTCAGGTCAAAATAGACCTGGCCCGCCACCAGCAGCAGGCAGGCCAGGGCCATCAGCCGCTCCTGTCTGCGCATGTTTTTTAAAAGTTTCAGCATAGTACCCTCCTCGTAACTTCCTCAGATGCCGCCGGCCCGGATCGCATCAAGATTGGCGGAAAACGCGGCGATGCATTTGTGAAACTGCGCGAGCTCTTCGCTGCTGAGACCGTCTGTCAGCCGGGCGGCAAAGGCTTGCTGCTGCGTTCGGCCCCGGGCAATGAGCGGCGCGGCCTGGTCGGTGCAGACCAGGCGCGTCTTGCGCCGGTCGCCGGGCACGTCCTGCCGCGCCAGCAGGCCCAGGTTTACCAGCCGGTCCACATGGACCGAGACGATCCCCGGCTTTACGCCCCGGCACTGGCAGATGTCCTTGGCGGTATTATACGCGGGATTGTTGGCCAAAAACAGCAGAATATCCACCGCCAGCGGTGGCAGGCCCGTTTCCAGGCACAGAGGCTGCAGGGCGCGGTAATAGGCCTCTGCGAATTTGTTCGCATTGCGCAGCATCGTTGCTGCGACGAAATTTGGTTCCAGCATAGGCGGTGTCCTTTCTAATAAATATTCAATATTAGACTATCTGGTATTATACTATCTGCACTGCAAATTGCATGAACGATTTGTAAATATCTTAAAAATAGAAAAACCCACGGCAAGCGGTATCTGCTTGCCGTGGGTTTAAAAAGATTGCCTTACAGTGTGGGCTGGTTGGCTGCTTCGATGATCTTGACAAATTTCTCCGGCACCAGGGAGGCGCCGCCGATCAGGCCGCCGTCAATATCCGGCTGGGCCAGCAGCTCAAAGGCGTTGCGCTCATTCATGGAGCCGCCGTAGAGGATGGAGATAGCCCGGGCATTTTTCGAGCCGTACAGCTTCCGGATCGCGGTGCGGATGCTCTCGCAGACCTCTTCCGCCTGCTCCGGGGTCGCCGTCTTGCCGGTGCCGATGGCCCAGATGGGCTCATAGGCGATGACGACCTTGCGGATCTTCTCCTCCGGCACGCCCAGCAGGCCGGACTTGATCTGCATTGTGATCCATTCCGTTGTGATGCCGGATTCCCGCTGCTCCAGGCTCTCGCCGCAGCACAGGATGGGGATCAGGCCCGCTTCCAGGATGGCCAGGACCTTCTTGTTGATTTCCTGATCCGTCTCGCCCATGGCGCGGCGCTCAGAATGGCCGACGATGACGTATTTGCAGCCCGCATCGACCAGCATCCCGGTAGAGATCTCGCCGGTGTAGGCGCCGCTGACGTTGGCGTTGCAGTTTTCTGCGCCGATGCCGACCCGGGTCTCCCGCATGGCCCGCACAGCCGCCGGAATACAGACCGCTGGGACGCACAGCGCCATATCGCACCACCGGCCCTTGGGCAGGATGCTCTTGAATTCCGTCATAAACGCCTTGGTCTCCGAAGGGGTCTTGTTCATTTTCCAGTTCCCGGCGATGAGGGTCTTGCGATATTTTCTGTTCATAGTATCCTTCTCCTACTTTATCTAAGGTTGCTTCCTGTATCAGCGGTCTGCCAGGCAGGCGATGCCGGGTAGCTCGCGGCCTTCCAAAAATTCCAGGCTGGCGCCGCCGCCGGTGGAAATATGCGTGATCCGATCGGCAAAGCCGAGCTGCTCACAGGCGGCTGCCGAGTCGCCGCCGCCGACGATGGTCGTTGCAGCGGAATCTGCCATAGCCTGGGCCACGGCGATGGTGCCCTTGGCCAGCGTCGGGTTTTCAAAGACGCCCATGGGGCCGTTCCAGACGACCGTCTTGGCATTCCGGACTGCCTGGGCAAACAGGGCCTGGGAGGCCTCGCCGATGTCCAGCCCTTCCATATCCGCAGGGATCTGATCACAGGGGACGGTTTTCGTCTCAATGGCCGCGTCAATGGGGTTCGGGAAACCGGCGGCGACAACGGTATCCACCGGCAGCAGGAGCTGCACGCCCTTCTGGGCGGCCTTTTCCAGCATCTGCTTACAGTAGTCGACCTTTTCCGCGTCAAACAGGGAGTTGCCGATGGCATGCCCCTGGGCGGCGATGAACGTATAGGCCATGCCGCCGCCGATGATGAGCGTGTCGACCTTTTCCAGCAGGTTGCTGATGACATTCAGCTTGTCCGAGACCTTTGCGCCACCGAGAATCGCGACAAAGGGGCGCTCCGGGTCGGCCAAGGCTTTGCCCATGATGCTGATCTCTTTTTCGATAAGAAAGCCGCAGACGGCGGGCAGATAGTCCGCCACGCCCGCTGTGGAGGCATGAGCCCGGTGGGCGGAGCCGAAGGCGTCGTTAACGAACAGGTCTGCCAGGGAGGCCAGCTCCTTGCTCAGAGCCGGGTCATTCTTTGTTTCACCGGGCATAAAGCGGGTGTTCTCCAGCAGCATGACTTCGCCGTCGCGCAGGCTGGCAGCCAGGGCCTTGGCATCGGGCCCGACGACATCCTTCGCCATCTTGACCGGCTGCCCCAGCAGCTCCGACAGCCGCTTTGCCACGACCGCCAGGCTCAGCTCCGGTTTAAATTCCCCCTTGGGCTTGCCCATATGGGAGCAGAGGATGACCTTTGCGCCGTGGTCGATCAGATACCGGATCGTCGGCAGTGCGGCGACGATCCGCTTATCGCTGGTAATCTCGCCCGCCTTCAGCGGCACGTTAAAATCGCAGCGGCACAGCACGCGCTTGCCCTGCAGCGCAACGTCTTTTACGGATTTCTTGTTGTAATTCATATACCGTACCTCCTGATAAACCGGGCATACCCCGGGAAATTGCTTATTCTGCCGCCATCTTCCCTGCCGCGGAAAGGCCGGGGTAGTCCAGCTGCCGCAGCGCTTCAAAGACGGTGATGGCCACGGAGTTGGAGAGATTCAGACTGCGCGCCTCCGCCCGCATGGGGATGCGAAGGCACCGGGCGGCGTGGGCCTCCAGAAACGGCTCCGGGAGACCTTTTGTCTCCTTGCCGAAGAAGAGATAGCAGCCGTCGTGGAACGTAGCTTCGGTATAGGCCCGGGGCGCTTTTGTCGAAAGGCACCACAGCTCGCCGACCTCGTTCTTGCGGAAAAAGTCCGCCAGGTCATCGTAGACCCGGACGTCTACCAGCCACCAGTAATCCAGCCCAGCGCGTTTGACAGCCTTGTCTGAAATGTCAAAGCCCAGGGGGCGGATGAGGTGCAGGACGCAGCCGGTGGCGGCGCAGGTGCGGGCGATGTTCCCCGTGTTTGCCGGGATTTCCGGCTCGACCAATACAATGTGCAGCATGTTCTCTCCCTGCGCGGGTCCCGCGCTCTGCTTTGCGCCCGGCCTTGCGCCGGGAAAAAGCTTCAATGCAGTTATTCTAAGACAAATCGGTGGAAAATTCAACTGGCTTTTCGCGAATCGGAATGTTTTTTTGAACTTTTTTTAGCTGGGATAGACCAAACCTACGCTGCTTTGTTTTGTACAAAGTACTTGCAGCGCCGTTTTAATGCCCAGTCTGGCGTTTCCGAAAAAACCGCCGCTGCAGCGCACGAAATGGGCGATGCAGACGGCGGGAAGGTGGACGCTCAAACGGGCAGGCAGCGGGCCGTCAGCGCCGGGAGAGCCGGGAGGGCTGGAATGCGCAGCGCCGCGTCTGGCACGGCGCCGAAGCCGTAGGCCGCGTGGACAAAGGGGATTCCGGCCCCCGCGGCTGCCGCCTGGTCACCGGCGGTATCGCCCAGGTACAGGGCGCGGTCGATCTCATTCCGGCGGAGCAAAAGCTTGATATTTTCCGCTTTCGTCAGCCCAGTCCGGCCGGGGTTTTCTGTGTCGCAGACGGCGGGGCCCAGACCGGTGTGCTGCAAAAAGGTCTCGATATAGCCCAGGCCGCAGTTGCTGCAGATCATGAGCGAGAGCCCCTGGGCACGCAGCACGTCAAACGTCTGGTGCAGCTGGGGATAGAGTGTGGGCGGGTGATGCAGCAGATAGTCATTTTCGCCGTGCAGGTATTGCAGATAGGCATCAAACCATGTGTCCAGCGGCCGCTCCGGCAGAATCGACCGGGCCAGCTCCCGTACCCCCTGCCCCATCCAGGACTGCATTTGCGCGGCGGTGATCCGGCGGCAGCCGGGCAGCTCCTGCTGCCGCACCTCGTTCCAGTAATCCGTCAGCGGGCCGACAGCATCCCAGAGGGTTCCGTCCAGGTCGAAAATAACGGCCCGCTTCATGCCAAGGCCTGCTCTAGTGCCGCCATTTTTAGACAGATACAGAAAACCCCCATCGCTTGCTCCAGCTCTGCCACCGGCGGGAAGCTGGGGGCAATGCGGATATTACGGTCCTGTGGGTCCTTGCCATAGGGGAAGGTCGCCCCGGCGGGGGTCATGACAACGCCTGCCTCGGCGCAGAGCGCCAAGGTGCGGGTGGCTAGGCCTGGCAGCGTATCGACGGAGATAAAGTAGCCGCCTTTGGGTGCGGTCCAGGTGGCGATGCCTAAGGGGGCAATCTCCCGCTGCAGCGTAGCGATAACCGCGTCAAACTTCGGCTTTAGAATCGTCGCATGCTGCTGCATCAGCGCGAGCGTTGTGGCCTTGTCCTTCAAGAACAGCACATGTCGCAGCTGATTTACCTTATCATAAGAGATCGTCTGGATCGACAGCAGCTTTGTCATATAGCGGATGTTCTCCTCCGAAGACGCCACGACGGAGACGCCGGCACCGGGGAAGGTGATCTTCGAGGTGGAGGCAAATTCATAGACCATATCCGGGTTGCCAGCTGCGCGGCACAGGCTGATGATATCCCGGAAGGGGACAAACGGACCGTCAAATTCATGGACGCAGTAGGCGTTGTCCCACATCAGCGTAAAGTCCGGTGCAGCCGGACGCAGCGCGGCGATGCGGTCAATGGTCTCGTCACTATAAATAATGCCCTCCGGGTTGGAGTACTTCGGTACGCACCACATACCCTTGACGGCCGGGTCCTTGACCAGCTCTTCAATCAGATCCATATCCGGGCCGGACGCGGTCATGGGGATGGTAATCATCTCCATGCCGAAGGACTCGGAGATCTTGAAGTGCCGGTCATACCCCGGTGCGGGGCAGAGCCACTTGACTGTCTCCAGCTTGCTCCAGGGCTGGGGGGAGTGGGCCAGACCGTGGGTGTAGGCCTTGGCGATGGTGTCATACATCAAGGTCAGGGACGCATTGCCGCCGATGATACACTCGGACGGGCGGCAGCCCAAAAGTTCTGCAAAGAGCTGCTTTGCCGCCGGGAGTCCGGCGACCTCTCCGTAGTTGCGCACGTCCATCCCGTCGCACCGGCACTGGTCGGGCTCTGCCAGAATCGTCAAAAGCCCGCTGACGAGATCCAGCTGCTCTGCGCCGGGCTTGCCCCGGGCCATGTTCAGATTCAAATGCTTTTCTTTGTAAGCCTCAAATTCCTTGACGGCTGCGGCGTAAGCCTCCTGCTTCTGCGCCTGGGACAGATTCTCATAATACACCATCTGAGTTCCTCCTTAGACATTCATGAATTTTTACATATTATTGCACAAAAATGGTTGTACGTAAAGTAGAAAAAAGTGAATTTTTTCTTTTATTTTCAATGAGTTAACACGCCTTAACGGGCAAATTCCTGCATTTTGTGCAAGCAGTCAAAAATCGCCCGGCTTTGCATGAAAAATTCGCTATAATACACCTGCCGGTTCATAAACAAATTGTAAATTTCCGCGCTGGCTCTATGCTTTTTTTCGGGGGTGTGTTATAATGGCAGTGAATAGCCCCCGGCTGGATTATTCAAAGCCCAGCTAAGAAGTGGGCAAACGCGGAAAATCACGTGTGGCCACTCTGGCCACCGATCAAAAAAAACGCCGCCAGCGGCGCGGCAAGCAGAAAGGGATCACTATGGGTCTGATTACGAAATTATTTGGCACCCGCTCTGAGCGGGAGGTCAAGAAGATCGAACCGATCATTGCGAAGATCGAAGCGCTGGCGCCCCAGTACCAGGCGATGAGCGACACGGAGCTCAAGGCTGTCACGCCGCAGCTCAAACAGCGCCTGGCGGACGGCCAGACACTGGACGATATCCTGCCGGACGCCTTTGCTGCCGTCCGTGAGGCGGCGGACCGTGTTTTGGGAATGCGGCCGTACCGGGTGCAGCTCATCGGCGGCGTCGTCCTTCACCAGGGGCGCATTGCAGAGATGAAGACCGGTGAAGGTAAGACGCTGGTTGCCGTCCTGCCAGCATATCTGAATGCGTTGGCAGGCAAGGGCGTCCATATCGTCACTGTCAACGACTATCTTGCCAAGCGCGACTCGGAGTGGATGGGCAAGGTCTATCGGTTTATGGGCCTGAGCGTCGGCCTGATCATCCATGATCTGACCCCGGACCAGCGTCGCAAGGCGTATGCCGCCGATATCACCTACGGCACGAACAACGAGCTGGGCTTTGACTATCTGCGGGATAATATGGCGATCTATAAGACAGAGATGGTCCAGCGGGGCCATAGCTTTGTCATCGTCGACGAAGTGGACTCCATCCTCATCGATGAAGCGCGGACACCGCTCATCATTTCCGGCAAGGGAGAAGCCTCGACGAAGCTGTATGAGATGGCGGATTTTCTGGTCTCCCGGATGAAAAAGCAGGTCTTCACCTCGACGGATGAAAAAGAATCCAAGGACGATCTGGACTGCGACTATGTCGTGGACGAAAAAGCCCGGACAGTCTCGCTCACCGCCAGCGGTATCCGGAAGGCGGAGGAATTTTTCCAGATCGAAAATCTGGCGGACCTGGAAAATGCGACCATCGCCCATCATATCAACCAGGCCATGAAGGCCCGGGGTGTGATGAAGCGGGATATCGACTATGTGGTCAAGGACAATGAGGTCATCATCGTCGATGAATTTACCGGCCGCTTGATGCCGGGCCGCCGCTATAACGAGGGCCTGCACCAGGCCATCGAGGCCAAGGAGGGCGTGGAGGTCGCCAACGAGTCCAAAACGCTGGCAACGATTACCTTCCAGAATTTCTTCCGCCTGTACGATAAGCTCTCCGGCATGACCGGTACGGCGCTGACAGAGGAAGAAGAATTTGCCTCAATCTATGCGCTGGACGTGGTAGAGATCCCGACGAACCTGCCGGTGGCGCGAATCGACTACCCTGATGTCGTCTATAAGACGGAAGCGGCCAAATTCCGGGCGGTGCTGCGGCAGATCCAGGAATGTCATGCCAAGGGCCAGCCGGTACTGGTGGGTACGATCTCCATTGAAAAATCGGAGTTGCTCTCCAAAATGCTGGCCAAAGAGGGCGTCCGCCATACGGTTTTGAACGCCAAGCATCACGAGAAGGAAGCGGAGATCGTCGCCCAGGCCGGCAAGCTGGGGGCGGTGACCATCGCGACGAATATGGCAGGCCGTGGCACGGATATCGTCCTGGGCGGCAACGCCGAATTTATGGCCCTGAACGACCTGCGCAAGCAGGGCGTGGAGGAGGCTCTGCTGCAGGAGGCCAACGCCTTCTCGGAGACGACGGACCCGGCCATTCTGGATATCCGCGCCCAGTACCGGGCGGCGTATGAAAAGTACAAGGCAGCCATTCAGGAAGAGTCCCAGCAGGTGCGGGCGGCAGGCGGCCTGTTTATCGTTGGCACCGAGCGCCATGAGGCCCGCCGGATCGATAACCAGCTCCGCGGCCGTGCCGGCCGCCAGGGCGACCCGGGCGAGACCCGCTTCTATCTGAGCATGGAGGACGATGTCATGCGTCTGTTCGGCTCGGAGCGGATGATGGCGATCATGGAGACGATGCGCCTGGATGAGGATACGCCCATCGACGCGAAGATCCTCTCCGGCGCCATTGAAAATGCCCAGAAGACCGTCGAGAGCCGCAACTTCCAGGTGCGGAAAAACGTCCTGGAATACGACGACGTGATGAACACGCAGCGTAAGGTCATCTATGAGCAGCGCCAGAAGGTGCTCGACGGCGAGGACCTGGGCAGCACCATCGACAGCATGATGCAGCAGGTGGTCCACACTCATGTGGCCGAGGCGTTCCGGGATACCGGTTATCTGGCTGACCGGGGCCAACTCAATGGCATTCTGGCCCAGTTTGAGGGCGTGTACTTCGCCCCCGGCGCGGTCGAGGTCTCCGACCGGGAGCTGGATGGCCTGACGGTGGAGCAGCTTTCGGAGAAGATCCTTGCCAAAATGCACGAGACGTATGCCCGGAAGGAAGCGGAGTACACCGCGCCCGTCATGCGGGAGCTGGAGCGGGTCGTTCTGCTGCGGGTCGTCGACGAAAACTGGATGGACCATATCGACGCGATGACAGATCTGCGCCAGGGCGTCGGCCTGCGGGCCTACGGCCAGTACAATGCCGTGGATGTCTATAAAAAAGAGGGCTACGAGATGTTTGAGAGCATGATCGCAGCCATCGGCGCGGAGACGGTCAGCCGCCTGTTCCGGGTCCGGCTCAAGACGGATGAGGAGATCAAGCGCGAAAAGGTCGCCAAGATCACCGGCGAGGGCGCCGGCAGCGACAAGAGCGTCAAGCGCCAGCCCGTGCGCAAAAAGATCAAAGTCGGCCCCAACGACCCCTGCCCCTGCGGCAGTGGGAAAAAATACAAAAAATGCTGCCGGGATAAAGACCTAGCGGCGGAACGGACCCAATCATGAGCTTTGAAGTCATTCGTGCCGGGAAACTGGAATATCTGCAGTCCGCGCTCCTGCGGGAGCCGGGGGTCGTCCATTGCTTTTCGACCCGCTACGGCGGCGTTTCCGAAGGGCATCTGGCGGCGCTGAATCTCGGCATCCACCGGGGCGATAAGCCGGAAAATGTCCGGGAGAATTATAGGATCCTGGGCCAGGCTGTAGGCTTCCGGCCGGAGGAGCTGGTCTTTACCAAGCAGGTGCATTCGGATATCGTGGTGCCGGTGGGCCGGAGCGACTGCGGCGCCGGCCTGGAGCGGGAGGTCACCCAGCCCCGGGACGGGCTGATGACGAACGAGCCTCATGTGGCAGTCATCGCCTTCTCGGCGGACTGCACGCCGGTGCTGCTGCTGGACCCGGTGCGCCGGGTCGTCTCGGCCGTGCACGCCGGTTGGCGTGGGACGGCGGCCGGGATCGTTTATCGGGCGGTAGAGCAGATGCGCCAGCGCTACGGCTGCCAGCCGGAGGATATCCGGGCGGCCATCGGCCCCTGCATCGGCGCCTGCTGCTTTGAGACCCACCGGGATGTGCCTGACGCGATGGTCTCGGCCCTGGGCCCGGCGGCGCTGCCTGCGATCACGCCCTGTGGGGAGAAGTACCAGGTCGATCTCAAGCAGCTCAACGCTATCTGGCTGCGGCAGGCCGGGGTCCGGCAGATCGACATCTGCCCGCTGTGCACCGCGTGCCAGCCGGAGCGATTCTGGTCGCACCGGCGGGTCGGAAATGCGCGGGGCAGTCTGGCGGCGATCATTATGCTGCAAACTACACCGTAAATGGAGGCGTGCGCCTTGAAAAAAAGAAAATGGCTGGCGCTGCTTCTGGCGCTGGCGCTGCTGGCAGGCTGCGGCAGCGCAGGGTCTGACGTTCCCCCAGAGGACACACCCCGGGATACCGGTGATATCATCTCCGATGCGGTGGAGGCGACGCAAAACTCCCAGGTCACGTCCTTCGGCCTGGCCTACCAGGCCCAATACGGGCTGAATCCGTACCAGTGTACGGACCTGGCGAACCGGACGATCTTCTCTCTTTTGTATGACGGCCTGTTTACCGTGACGTCCACCTTTTCCGTGGAGCCGGTGCTGTGCGACCACTATACCGTCTCGGATGATCTGATGACCTACACCGTGACGCTGCTGGAGAACGCCTGTTTTACCGACGGTACGCCGGTCTCGGCGGCGGATGTTGTCGCGTCCTATAACGCGGCCCGGGGCAGCGCGGTCTACGGCTCCCGGCTGCTGTATGTCTTTTCCGTCACGGCGGTGGACCAGCGAACGGTGCAGTTCCAGTTGGGAACGCCCTACGAGAATCTGCCGCTGCTGTTGGATATCCCCATTGTCGCGGCGGTCTCGGTGAACGATGTGCAGCCGATGGGCACGGGGCCCTACTATGCGGCGGTGCAGGACGGGGAGACGGTCCTGCTGCCCAATCCCCATTGGTGGCAGGAGTATAAGGCGGCGGTGACGGTCGAGTCCATCACCCTGGTGGAGACGGATTCCCCGGCGGCAATCCGTGACGATTTTGAATATGGCGCCACCGGTGTCGTCTGCACAGACCCCAGCTCCTCGGCTTACGCCGATTATCACTGCGATTACGAGCTTTGGAATTGCTCCACGCCCATTATGGATTTTATCGGCTTTAATACGACGAGTGGCATGTTCAGTGACGCTGGGCTGCGGGCGGCCTTTACGTATCTGGTAGACCGGCAGACCATTGCCACGGATGTCTACAAAGGCTATGCAGAAGCGGCGGTGCTGCCGTGCAATCCCCTCTCGTCGCTGTATGATACGGCATTGGCAGCAGAATACGATTACGCGCCGGAGAAATTTAAAGCGGCTTTACAGACAGACGGTGCGCTGGGCAGCGCGAAATTCCTGGTCTGCTCCTCTGATCCCGGGCGGCTTCAGGCGGCCCAGGTGATTGCCGATGAGGCGGCGAAATATGGGCTGGAGCTGAAGATCGACGCCCAGCCGTCAGATAAATTTACCTATATGGTCTACCAGGGAGACTATGACCTCTATTATGGCCAGGTGAAGCTGTCGCCGAATTTTGACCTGAGCAATTTCTTCAACGGCAGCAGCCTTGGCAACGGGGGCATCACCTCAGAGGCGCTGCTCAAGCTGTGTAAGGACGCGCTGGGCAATTCCGGCAACTACTATAGCCTGCACGAGACGATCCTGAAAAACGGGACGCTCTGCCCGGTGCTGTTCAAGGCCTACGCTGTGTATGCCACCCGGGGGATCATCACCAACATGGTCCCGGCGGTGGATAATGTATTCCATACCTCCAATGGCCGCTCCATTACCGACGCCCTGCCGGTGCCAGAGCAGACCGGTGGCTGATGAAAAATAAAAAAATGCACCCGCCGGGCTTGCTTCAGGTTCAGTTCATCGGTGGGTGCTTTTTTGTATGCTGGAGCTAAAATATGAAGGAAATCCTGCAAAAACCGCGATGCTGCTGCGCAGATGTTTCAGCAGTCAGCGGCGGAAGAGATGGAAAAATCTCAACAATGTATTACAATATGGTTTTTGCCAAAAATGTTTTAAAACCATCGGCTGCAGGAGAAAATAACCGGTTTTTTAAAGGAAAACGTTTTTGATTTGTGCGCAATCGTAGCTGCGTCGTGGACATTTTCTGCAAAAACAAGGGGGGAATCTCGGCTGCAGATGACAGAGGGCTCTTTTTGAAAAAGTA
>CAUBIP010000002.1 GCA_958436045.1 uncultured Oscillospiraceae bacterium
TGTCCTGCCCAGTCACAGTGATGACCGGCTCGGCGGGTGTCTCGTCCGCCGCCAGGGCAACGCCGGAGATCCCGATGCTCATCGAGACCAGCAGCGCAACGACCAGGAGCAGCCAGATTGATTTTTGTAACATTTTTTTCATTCTAAAACCTCTCTGCTTATAATTTTCAATTCTTTTCTGTGCATGCCGGCAGCTTTTCTGCTGACCTCCTTCCTTCACAAGGCCACTGAACTGCAAAAAACCGCGCAGAACGAGTTCTGCACGGCATTTCACAAAACAGCTTTCCCTCGGTGCAAGTATTCCGACTTCGTCTCATCGCCGCGCGCCGCCTTCTCATGGGTTTGCGTCCACAATGGCGTTCTGGCGCGCCGCTCCTCATCACGGCATCCGCATGCAGGGGAATCACACCCCTATTCCATATCACCGACATGATGCACTTTTATAGGAAAATATTACACCTTCGTCCAAGCTTTGTCAAGTAGTCTATGCGCAGCAAAGCCTTAAGCTTTCTCCGCCAAATAGTAAACCACCCCGTAGACAACGCTGGCGCTGACGCCGTAAACCAAAACCGGCCCGGCGATGGTGAACATCTTGACAGCCAGGCCTGTGATCCAGCCCTCTGTTTTAAATTCCACGGCGGGGGCGGCCACGGCGTTGGCAAAGCCGGTGATGGGCACCAGCGTCCCCGCGCCGCCGAGCTTTGCCAAGTCGTCATACCAGCTCAAGCCCGTCGTCAGCGCGCTGAGAAACACCAGGGCGCAGGAGGTCGCCGTCCCGGCAGTGTCCTTGTCCAGCCCCACTGCGCCGAAGGCTACCAGCAGCAGCTGCCCCAGGGTGCAAATCGCGCCGCCGATCAGAAACGCAAAGCACACGTTCTTCCAGACCTTCGATTTTGGCGAGAGCCGCGCCACGTACCGGTTATATTGCTTGCTGTTCATCATATTGCATCCCTCCGCCCTTAGTATGGGCAGGTTCTGCAAAAATAACCGCTCAGCGGGCCGTCGGCATGCCCTGGCGCAGCGCGGACACGATGCCGCCGGCAAAGCGCTGCAAGCGGTCGCCGATCCCAGGCAGGTGCATGGCCGTATCCGGGTCGTTGGCTGTCTCCAGCATGCAGCAGCGGGGCGGGAGCGTAAAAGCCTTGTTCAGGCACAGCGCCCCCAAAAGCTGCTGGGCCACCAGGTCCCCGCCGGAATAGCCGGAGACGACAATGCTAAACAGCTGCTTGCCCTGCAGAAGATTATTGACCGTCAGGCTCGTCAGGCGGTTGATGAATGCCATGACATTGGCGCTGAGGGCGTCGTTGTAGTTTGGGCACAACACCAGCAGCGCGTCGCTCTCCAGCACCGCCGGATAGACGTTCTCCACCATCGCGCCGCCGTAAAAGCAGCCGCCTCGCTCGGCAAAATGGGCGCAGACCCGGTAGGAGCAACCGTTGCAGTCATGAATCGTCCCATTGCGCAAGGAGAGCTCCCGGGTCTGCACCTGCCCGGAAAGCAGTTGGCAGACCCGCCGCCCCAGGGCCAGCGTGTTCGACGTCTTCTGGTTTGATGCGTGCAGCATCAGAAGCTTCGCCTCCGGCCGCACCGGCACTGCAAATTCCAGTAGCCGCTGCACCAACTGGACAGCCAGGGCGTCATAGGCCGCACGATGGGAAAGGCCCAGTTTTTTGGCGCGGATGTCCAAATTTTGCAGCGAGCCCGTCGCCTCCAGCAGTGGCTTTCCCATCAGCCAACAGCCGGCAAGATTTGCCGCCAACAGCAGCGCCTGGGCAGTCTGCTTGGTGTAGAGCTCGCCTGCACCGTCAATCAGCAGTGCGGCGCAGGCGCCTTGCATCGCATCCGGCGACTGGCGCAGCAGCATCAGCAGGCGGCAGACATCCGGATCGATGCCCGCCTGGTCCACAGCGATGGCAAAAAGTACCCGCCGCTGCCGCAGGTCCGGCAGCGCGCCGCCCGCCATATCATAGCGCCGGAACGGGACGCCCTGGAGCGCCGTCTTTAAAACAGCCTCTAGCCGCGCGTGCCGCCCGGCGGTCACCACCAATAGTTCATTCGTCATAATCAAACTCCCGCAGCGCCTGCAGCACTGGCGCAAGGCGCGCCTGCAGCGCCGGATGCAACGCCTGATATACAGGCTCCACGCCCAACCGGGTCGACCGCAGGCTGCAGCCAAAATACGCGCCGCCCAGGGCCAGCGTCCCGTCGTGATCCTCCCCGCGCAGCGTCCGCAGGACACTGATGGCCGCAGAGGACAGGCCGGGGGCGATATAGGGCTTATAGCCCAGCGCCCGCACCTGCAAGTTGGCCGTGACGGTATCCTGCGTCAGCTGCCGGGAGCGCGCGTCGTCATAGCCCTGCCCGGCGGCATTGGCCACCACCAGCTGCTGGCCGTGGGGCCCAAAAACCTGCCCTTGGGAAAAGTCAACGCCCCGCTGCGCGGCGTAATACTGCGCCCGGGCCCGCATGACACCCAGTCCGTAGCCCTGGATCTGCTCCGGCAGCAGCCCCGCTGCGTCAAAACGCCCGTCCTCATCCCGGTTCGACGCCAGGAACACCGACTGGCAGAGATAGTCCACCGGGTCGGAGATCTGCGCAAAAAGCCCGGTAAAGCCCGCCTCTCGGGCCATGCGCGCATAGCCCTGCAGCATATCCCGGTTGCGCTTGTATTGGATCATCCGCACATCGCCGACCTGCGCGCCCACCGGCGGCACCCCCAGCGACGCGGTGAACAGCAGCGCATCGCAGTCAAACAGCCGCGCCAGCGGCACCGCCTCCACCGGCGGCACCCAGCCGCCCGCATGCTCCGGCAGTACCTGGTTCATCTCCAGGCAGTACCGGCGGCACTGGGCCTCGTTGGGGTCATAGATGCCGATGCCCGTCAGGTCCCGTCCCAGCAGGACTAAGCCCTGCAGGACCGTCCCGCCGACGTCTCCCAGGCCCACCAGATGGACCCGGAAGCCATCCCGGCGCCGCCGGGTCGCCCGCAGCACATCCCAGCAGCGGGCAAACACCGTATTCAAAACGCACGCGCCCTCCGCCTGCACCAGCGCCGCCAGACCGTCCTCCGCCTGCTGCGGCGGCAGCGGCTGCAACGCCGCCTGCACATCCTGCGCATCCAGGCGGCGCAGATCGTCGATGCGATACAGCCCCCGGCTTTTCGCCGGGTCCCGCCGGACGGTGATGACCAGGGGCGCAAACGGCGCGCTGCACGGTGCAGCGCCCGCCGGCACCCCGCCGCCCCGATCCCACAGGCACAGGCCCTCAAACTGGTATAGTTTTTCCATCAAGGCGTCTCCTCCCAGCCCTGCATCCGGTGCAGCGTATTGATATCATCCTGCACATACACCGACGCCGGGATATTTAAATCATAGGACAAATGCCCGCCCCGGTCCGGCATCCGGGGCCGGAACACGGCCTCGCCCAGCCGCTTGAGGGTCAGCGATTTGCCAAAATAAGAAAGATGCTCCTTTTCCAGCACCCGCAGAATCTCCTGCGTGCTGGCCAGCACCGTCTCCGAAAGGGCGTAGATCGCCCGCTTGGGGACGCCGCTGAAGAAATGCGGATACTTATACGGCAAGATCAGATTGATCGTCGGCAGCATCTCCGTCTTGCGGCTTGTCAGGACGCTGTCACCGCCGATGAAGGGGTAGAGCAGGCTCTCCGTCTGCCAATAACGCATGGCGGGGATGAAATATTCGCACTCGGTCTCGATATTCTGCAACCGCATCCGGTCCTTGCCCCGGCCGGACATGATCCCAACGATCAGCCGGTCGATTTCCACCTGCTCCTGCCGCAGCAGCGGCGTCAGGTACTCCATCCGGTAGCCGTTGTGCATAAGATCATCCACCAGGATCATGGGCCGCCGGAAGGATTTGATCGTCCGGACCTGGTTGACCAGCGTCGAATACCCGGGGTATTCCTTGATCTCCAGCCCCCGGATATTGGGTAGGAAGACCTTTTCGACCTCCAGCCGCTTTGTCACCGTGTTCGGCACCAGGTCATTGGCCAGGATCTTGCCGAAGGGCACGCACATTTTGCTGCCCAGGCGGCGCTCCCCGGGCGGCACATTCGCCACGCCGTTGCAGCACTGGACCCGGCTGCGCAGCGCCTGGTTCAGGAGTTCAACATCAAAGCTCAAGATCAGATCTCCCGGGAACATCTGGGCAAAGGAGAGCCGCAGCGCCCGCCGCGCCTTCTCCACCGCCCGGATGACCTTCGGGTTCTCCCGGTGGGGGGCTTTCAGCTTCTGCAGTGCATCCAGGATCAGCACTACCGGGCGGCGCATATCCACCACCCAGACCGACGGCTGCTCCGGCGTCGGGGCAAAGCCCAGCTCTCGCAGCGCCTGCTCCAGTGGTCCGGCGGCCGGGCAGCGGCAGATGGCATAGGTAATGCTCCGCTCCTGGGCCCGGGCCAGCAGCTCATTGAGAGCCTGCCGCTCCACGCTCTGCCCCGGGGCAACAGCGCCGACGCCGTCGATGAGCAGAATATTCCCCGAGACCCGCTCCCGAACGCAGGACGCCGCTTGGGCATCCTGCAGCACATCCAGCAGCTGATAGCTCTGGACCGTCCGCCCGCAGGCCCAGCCCCAGAGGCCGCCGGTGGCCCGGGAGCGCAGCACGCAGCTGGCCACGCCCGGCCATCCGGCCAGCTTTTCCGCCAGCTTCTGCGGGATCTCCGGCAAGATCTCCTGGGCATTTTCAAAATACAGCTTATGGGGCTGCAATACCATTTTATATTGCAGCGTCCGCAAATACAGGCCCCGCCGGTAGATGAAATTCTGCACGATCGGGTCCACCAGCATGGAGATATCCAGGTTCTTATCCACATATTCCCGGATGCGGCTAGAGGAGACGCTGTCAAAGAAGGGCGGCAGCTGCAGCACCTCCAGCTTGCCGCGGATCACCGTCTCCAGCGGCGGTAGCTGGTCCGTCTCCTCCCGGGAGAAGACAATATGGTCAAAGTCCGCCGCGCCGCCAGTCGCGCCGGGGCGGTAAGCCGAGGCGTTGCGGACCACATCGCTGCCCACGGCCAGATAGACCGCCTGGTTCGGCAGCAGCTGCCGCAGCCGGGCCAGGTCCTCCGCCATGGCGATGTTGATGGGAATGTCATCCGGAAAGAGATAGACATCCAGCTGGTCCGCCACGGAAATGCTGGCGATCTGCCGCCGCAGCAGCTTGGCCAGCGTCTGCTTGCTCCAGGAGAATTCATCCACCGCCAGATAGACGTCAAACTGCTTGGCGCAGATTTCCTGCACAATGCGCTTGTGGCCAGAGGAGAAGGGGTCAAACGTCCCGGGGAAGAAGGCGATGGGCCGCTCCGGCGGCAGGACCGGCTCCGGCAGATGCACCTGGCACTGCACCAGGAAGCGATACAAATGGTTCAGCGCCGCCGCGCAGGTAAAGAAATTCAGCTGCCCGGGGTGCGGCTCCTCCAGTAGCGTCAGGAATTTTTTGCAGATGCGGATAAAATACCGCTGCCGGACAGAAAGTGGCAGAGACGGATTGTCAAAGACCTGACGGCAGATCAGCGAGAGAGCCCGTTGGTGGATCATATCGTCAAAATGCGCTACACCCGTCAGCAGCAGGCCAAAGACCTGCTCCGTCACCGCTTCGCTTCCGGCTTGATTCGCCAGCACTACCGCCAGCGTCGTCAGTGCCGCCATAGCCGCTAGGGTATTGTCCGAATGGACCAGCTCTGCCAGGGACTGCAGGCACTCGTCAAAGGCAGAGTCCGGCAGCTGGCACAGCATCCGGCCCAGGAATTTCGGGATATAACGGGAGACCTCCTCCCGCCCCGTCTCCAGCTCGCGGATGAGGTCGATCATCAGCTCATTCTGCTGGTCCGCCGGGAGCTTGGCGCAGAGCGCGACAAGATGCTCCCCCGCGTAATCCCGCACCGGCAGATGCTCGCTGACGCACAGCAGATTGCTCAAATGCATCGCCGTGTGGAACGCCATCTCCGGATGCGCCGTGACATTTTCACACAGCATATCAATATGCGATATTTTCACGCTCCAGTGGACGGCCATTTTCATATTGCTCAGGTAAAGATGCTGCCGCTCTGCATTGCGCAAGGAGGCTGTCTCCCCCGCGCCCCGCAGCAGGACCGACCGCTCGTAGCCCACGGCGTAAGACTCCCCCGGCTCCAATCCCTGGGCGACACGGCGAACCTCCACCTGTAGCGCCTCGTCGCCAATCGTCAGCAGCTTGCGGAAAAAGCGCAGCGCGGCAATCTGCTCCCGTTCGGCAGCGCCGGATAAATGCGAGGCGAACTGCGCCAGCAGCGCCTGGCACTGCTGCGGCGTAAACGCAGCGTCCGGCACGTGGTTCAGCGTGTCCAGCAGCACAAACCGGTCCTGGGGCAGGTCCCTGCGCACCTGGGCCAGCAGCACTTCTAAATACTCTGGCCACTTTTCGCAGCTCAGATGACGAAAAATACTCTCGGCCACGATCTTCAGTGAGTTGGAGATCCGCAGCGCATGCTTCGGCGCGATCTTTTGATCCGGATGCAGGCACTGCTCGGCATAGCTGGCCCAGATCTGGACCGACTCATTCAAAAAGGAGAGCAGATTCGGCGCCGCCGCCTGGGGCGGCACACCGGCCGGCAGCTCCTTGCGGTATTTCGGCCCGCTGTTTGTCAGCACCTGGCCCATCATCCGGGCCGCCCGCCGCCGGACATCGCCGTCATGGTGCATCAGCAGCTCATATAAAAACGCCAGCAGCTTTTGCTTCTGTGCCCGGGTCAGGTACGTGTGATATTCTGAATAAAGATGCAAATACGTCCGCACGCTCTGCAGATTTTTCTCATTGCGCGCCTGCTCCAGCAACTGCTCGAATGATGCGTCGTGGGTGATCTGGCGCATCAGGCGGATATTATTGTGGAAGGTCAGATTGCAGATCTGCCGCGGAATCTCCCGCCGAGGCAGCAGAGCCGCTTTCGGCGTGCACGCCGTACAAGCGCCGCGCTGCACCGGATCCGGGTCCACCCCGTGGCTCAGCAGGTACTGCTCAAAATCATGCAGCTTGGCATAGACCGTCCGGTAGCGCAGCTGCTTTTCCGGTGTCATATCCGCCAGCTTGCGGAAGATTTCCTGATAGGCTGCCTCCAAGGAAAAGATCTGCACCCGCTCCCGGCCCTCGGCATCCCGGTTGCCCCGGACCCGGAAGTCCGCATAGATCAAGAGCAGCGATTCGCCGGGCAGGTTCTCAAATTCCAGGTCCCAGGTCGAGTGATTGGCCGCGATGTTGGCAATCGTCGGCACACCGTGCCCCTCCAGCCACTGCCAGGTAAAGTAATAGTGCAGATAGGGGATCCGCCGAGCATCCCGTCCACGGCAGCCGAATTTTCCGATGTCGTGGCTCAACGCTGCGGCGCTGCACAGGGCGATATCCACCGGGATCCCCGCCTGCAGCGCCTGCCGAGCCATATGCACCGCCACATGGTGTACACCGATGGTATGCGATGCCGGGTCGAAGGGCATGATCTCCCGCCCGATGCGCATGAGCTCGATAAAATAATCGTCCTCCACCGCCTTCCAGAAGCGAGTGTATTCCTTGGTGATGCGGCTTTGCTGCAGCTCCGCCTCTGTCACGGCGTCAAGATCCGTCAAGGGATCAAAGGGGCAGTTCTCCCGGCTGATGGCATAGCGCAGCAGGCCCAGATAAAACACTGCCGCTTGCCGCTGCCCCGGCGTCATCGGGCTATGGCCCGTCTCCGGGAACATTTTCTGGCAGATCTCCTCATATAAAAACGCCAACCACCCCTCCGGCGGCTCTGGGCACAGCGTCTGCAAATACAGCCTGCAGGTATTGAGCACCAGCTGGCAGCTGACCCGCTGGCCCACCGGCGGCAGGCAGCGCTCTGCGTAAAAGCCCACCTGATCCAGCTGCTTCAGCAGCGTTTTCTTCTCCAAATGAAATTGCGGCGCATACTGCTCCAGCATCCACTGCCGGAGGCTGCTGACGGGTTGCTTCATCCCATATCCTCCCCGGGTAAACTCTTTTGATCTCTATCATCCTCCGGGGCGTACCCCGATTTCTTCCATATGCATGCCGCTTGGGCAGCGCCTTATTAAATTATTTTACCACGTTTTTCGCCCCGGCGCTACCGCTTGGCAAAACAAATCCCCGGCCTTGCAAAAAATCGCAGACCGGGGCGTACCGTTATGTTTTCTTTTCCAGGCTGACGACCGTCAGACAGCGCCCGGCCACCCGGAAGCGCACCTCCCAGCCGCCGAAGCCAAAGCCATAGACCCGTGCCGGGTCGTCCTGGTACCGGGGCCGCGGGTCCTGCGCCAGCACGCCGCGCAGGGCCGCCGCCTGCTCCTCCGGCAGCTGCCGCACCAGCTCCGGCGGCAGCTCAACCGCCAGCGGCTCCTCCTGGTTCCGGCCCGCAAAGCCCGCTGCCGCATCCGGCACGCAGTCGGCATAGGGCAGATAGGGCTTGATATCCCAGATGGGCGTACCGTCCAGCAGATCGGCCCCTGCTACATGCAGCACCGGCCCCTGCGGCGTCTGCGGCTCGACACGCAGCAGGCGGACGCAGGAAAGGCCCAGGGAATTGGGCCGGAACGGCGAACGGGTCGCAAAGACGCCGATGCGCGTGTTGCCTCCCAGCCGGGGCGGCTTGACCGTCGCCGACCAGCGCCCGGCGTTGGCGGAAAACCCCCAGATCAGCCAGATATGGGAAAACTCCGCCAGCCCCCGCACCGCGTTTTCATCCCGGAACGCCGGGGCGAATACGATTCGCGCCCGGAGCTCCTCCACCAGGCCGCTCTGCCGGGGGATTCCAAATTTTTCAGAAAAGTCGCTCTCAATATGCGCGATCTCCTGGATCGTCCACTGCGCCCCCATTGCTTTGCTCCTTCCATTGCGTCTCATAGCCTTCAGGATTTTTCACCTGCCAGTTCCAGGCATCCCGGCAGATCTCTGCCAGGCTGCAGCGGGGCTCCCAGCCCAGCAGCGCCCGGGCCCGGGCCACATCCGCATAGCAGACAGCAGCATCCCCGGGCCGCCGCGCGGCCATCTGCACTGGGACGGTCACATGGTTGACCCGGCGGAAGGTCTCCACCAGCTCCAGCACGCTGCAGCCTCGCCCGGCGCCCAGATTGACCGCCTCGACGCCAGAATGGGCCACGCTGTAGTGCAGCGCGGCCAGATGCCCCCGGGCCAAATCCATCACATGGAGATAATCCCGCACGCCGGTGCCGTCCGCCGTGGGATAATCCCCGCCGCAGATCTGCAGCGCCGGGCGCTGGCCCGCCGCTGTCTGCACCAGCGCCGTCATCAGGCTGCCGGATGCGCCGTCCTCACCCAAAAGACCGCTGGGGTGCGCCCCGGCGGGATTGAAATAGCGCAGCAGCACCGCGGAAAAATTGCCCCGCGCCGCCGCTTCATCCCGCACGATCTGCTCAAGCATAAATTTAGACCAGCCGTAAGGGCTGGCGCAGCCGCCGACCGCGGCCCGCTCTGTCAGCGGCGAGACATCCTGCGTGCCGTAGACCGCCGCGGAGGAAGAGACGATGAGCCGCTTCACCCCAGCGCGCCGCATACACTGCAGCAGGGACAAGATCGCCCCCAGATTGTTCGCATAATAAGCAAGGGGCGATGCCACGGACTCCGCCACGGATTTTCGCCCGGCAAAATGGAGCACCGCGTCCGGCTGCTCCCGGTCAAAGACCGTCTGCAGTCCCGCCGTATCCGCCACATCCACCTGGTAAACCGAAGGGGTCTGCCGGGCCACCGCCGTGATCCTGCCGATGACCGCCGGCGCGCTGGCCGAAAAATCATCCGCGATGACCACCTCCACCCCGGCCTGCAGCAGCAGCGCCGCGGTGTGCGCGCCGATATACCCGGCGCCGCCGGTCAAAAGAACCCTCATAGCTTACCCCCTACGCTTTCTTGCCTCCAGTTTACCACAAAACCCCGCCCGGCGCAAGAAAAAAGCCCGCCCGGCAGCCGGACGGACTCACGTGCACAGCGCCTGCTCCCATTGCATAGACTGAAGGGAAAAGGACGGTGAGCATACTATGCCATTTTTATTTTTAAGCCCCTCGACCCAGGAGTATAACCCTTACGTCACCACCGGGAACGAGGAGTACTGGATGAACCGCCTGGCCGACGCCATGACCCCGTACCTGGAGACCTCCGGTATCAATGTCTCCCGAAACGACCCCGCCGGGACTGTCGGCAATTCCATCCGGATGAGCAATGCAGGCAACTACGATTTCCACCTGGCACTGCACTCCAATGCCTCGCCCCCGGCGACCAGCGGGCAGCAGACCGGGATCGACCTCTACTACTATCCCTCCAGCGCCCCGGCGCTGCGGATGGCCAATATCCTGGCAGATAACCTCCGCCCCATTTACCCCCAGCCGGAAAAAGTCCGGACCCTGGCCACCACCTCACTGGTGGAGGTACGAGCTACCCGCGCCCCGGCCGTCCTGGCAGAGCTGGGCTACCACGATAACCCCCAGGACGCCCAGTGGATTGAGAACAATCTCCAGACCATCGCCCGGGCCCTGGCCACCGGTGTGTGCGAATATTTCGGCCTGCCGCTTCTCTCTCCGGGCGAGGTCCGCAACGCCGTCGTCTCGACGGACGGCAGCAACCTGAATCTGCGCGGCGGTCCCTCGACCACCGCGCCGGTGCTGCAAAAGGTCCCGGACCATGCCTCCGTGGAGGTCCTGGGTGAGTCCGGTGGCTGGTATGTCATCCGCTACGACGGGCTCGTCGGCTACGTGCTGGGCAATCATCTGCTGTTTTTGTGATCAGACACCAGAGCAGGCGGCTGCGACTCGACATCGCCAAGCATCCAGCCCACCGGCTTGCCGCAGACGGGGCACGTCAGCGCCGCGGTCTTTGCCGTGTAGGTATAGCCGCAGTTGGCGCAGCGCCAGACGATAGGCGACGCCTTGGCAAAGAGCTGCCCGGCCTCCAGCTGCGCACCGCACTGCCGGAAGACCTCGTAATGCACGCCCTCTGCCACAGCGATGCCCCGCCACAGCCGGGCAGCGTCGGCAAAGCCCTCCCGCTCCGCTGCCGCAGCAAAAGCCGGGTAGACATCGCTGTGCTCCTCCCACTCACCCGCCTGCGCGGCTTTTAGATTCTCCGCCACTGTGCCCAACACATAGGGATAGCCTGCCGAGATGGTGAGATTTTCCAGGCCGCCCCGGTTCCATTTGCAAAGCAGCTCCATAAATTCCTGGGCGTGGGCCAGTTCATTGGCCGCCGCCGTCTCAAAGATCCGGGCGACGACCTCCAGGTCCTCCCGCCTAGCAACGGCGGCGGCCAGCTGGTAGCGCGTGCGGGCCTGCGATTCTCCGGCAAAGCTGCGGGCCAGATTTTGACATGTCTCAGAAGTTAAAAAATCCATAGATTTCCTCCGTTTTTCCGCATGAAAGTTTCCTTCTCCGGAGAGTATAAACAGGCGCCGCGGTATTTATGCCGCAGCGCCTGTATTTTTTATCATCCGGGAGGAACACCATGAAGCAAAAAAAGCAGCAGCGCACCACGCCGCCCCAGCAGGAGACGCCCTTTTCCGGGCCGATGACAAACTTCCAGTCCAACCAAACCGACCCGCAAGGCAGCTGGACCGGCTGCCCCGTCCACCGCGATGAGGTCCCAGTGCAGGACGCCGACGATCTGTGACCGCAGGCCGCGCCTGAACAAAGCAAAAGACCCGTGAGAAAAACTCATGGGTCTTTGGTACGCCGGAAGGGACTCGAACCCCCGACCTACTGGTTCGTAGCCAGTCACTCTATCCAACTGAGCTACCGGCGCATACACACCTCACAAGGTGCTTAGATATAATAGCACAGCCAATCGGAAATTGCAAGGGATTTTTTCAAGAAAAACTATTTTTTACAACGGCTGTACACAATATTATTTCCCCCAGCTTGACAAAGATGCGGTTTATGTGTATTCTCATCTGTAGAATTTAGCAGCCTGGCATGCGATACGCCCGGACGCTGCAATCCCTGCAAAATCCCTGAAGAAAGAAGATGGCGTATGAAAAAACGTGTACTTAGCCTGGCACTGGCTGTGCTGATGGCCCTCTCCCTGCTGCCGACGGCAGCCTCGGCCTCTACAGGCGGCAAGACCGCCGATGACGCGATCAACTGGGTCCGAAGCAAAGCCGGGCAGCCCTTGGATTACGACGGCGCATATGGCGCCCAATGTGTCGACCTGATCTGCTATTACTATCGCTGCCTCGGCCAGACCTCCCCTGGCGGTTACGCCAAGGAGTACCGCACGAATGCACTCCCGTCCGGCTGGCAGCGGCTCCAGGGCGTCCAGCCCCAGAAGGGCGATATCCTGGTCTACAATCCGAGCGTCAAAAATGAAGCCGGCCATGTCGCAATCTATGAATCGGATTACAGCACCTGGCATCAAAATTATGCCGACCGGCAATATGTCGTCAATGTCACAAATGTGAGATATGACCAATTTGACAATTCCTACTGGGGCGTGATCCGCCCGGACTTTTCCAGCGTGACCCCGGCACCGACCTTTGACAACATCGGCGCAGACGTCTACCGCCTGCTCATTCGGTCAGACGGCTGGAAGCATATCGGGACGAATTATTACGACTCCAATAGCTGGAACGTGACGATCTCCCGCACCAACAATGCCAATGACCCAGCTCAGATCTGGCGTTTTATCCGCCAAGCTGACGGCAGCTATTATGTCCAGAATATGTTCAACGAGGAATACCTCACCTACGAAGGCAATTGCGCCTCGCAGGCGAAGGTGACGACCGCCCCCTTTGCTGGCCAGCGGGCGACGCGCTTCCAATGGTACATCAAAAGCTACAACGGTATTTTCAAACTGATCGCCAAGGACTCGGTCACGGCTGGCAACTGGCTCGTGCTCGATTGCAAAGACGGCTCCTCTGCCGCCGGGACGCAGATGCAGCTGTACGGCAACTGGGCGCACACCAGTGACAACAGCAAGGCCCAGCTGTTCAGCCTGTACACCATCAATTATGTCAAACCCGCAAGGCCCGCCGCAGTGCAGATCACCATTCCGTCTGTGGTAAGTGCCAAGACGCGCTTTACCGTACAGTGGACCGAAAGCCCCCTCCAGGGCGTGATGGATGAGCGATGGTATCGGATGCGGATTCGCTCGGAGGACGACTCCCTCGTTGCCAATTTCGAGTCGACCGCCAGGAGTGACACCTGCGCAATCTCAAAGCCGGGCCGGTACTATGTCACAGTGCTGGCAAAGAATACGAAATTTAAGGACTACTCGACGGAGACCAGCAGGGTCTACTTCACGGTCACCGCAGAGCATATCCACCAGTACACAAGCACCGTCACGCCGCCGACCTGCACAGAACAGGGGTATACGACATACACCTGCACCTGTGGCGACTCCTACCGCAGCGATTACACCAACCCGCTGGACCACAGCTGGGACGCTGGTGTGGTCACGACCCCCGCAACGGAAACCGCCCCCGGCGTCAAGCGCTATACCTGCACCCGCTGCAGCGCGACGCGGACGGAGGCCATTGCGCAGCTCACCTGCCCAAGCGCCGGATTCACCGATGTCCCGGGCTCTAACAACTGGGCCCATGCCGGGATCGACTACTGCGTCTCCAACGGCCTAATGTACGGTATCGGCGGTGACCGGTTCGCCCCGCAGACCGCCACAACCCGGGCGCAGATCGTCCAGATCCTCTACAGCCTGAGCGGCTCGCCAAGCGTCAGCGGCGCAGCGCCGTTTACAGATCTAACGCAGGACTGGTACAAAAACGCCGTGCGCTGGGCGTACCAGACCGGTGTCGTCTCCGGAATGAGCGCGACGACCTTTGCCCCCAATGTCCCGGTGACACGGGAGCAGATCGCGGTAATCCTGATGGGCTACGCGCAAAAGGTCCTGGGCGTCTCGCGCACCTGGACGCCTGCGGACTTGAGCCGTTATCCGGACGCGAGCCGCGTTTCTGCCTGGGCGCACAACGCTCTGGCGGACACCGTCTCCCTCGGCCTGATCTCCGGCACGCTGCGCGGCGGCCAGGCCTACCTGGATCCCCAGGGCAGTGCGACCCGGGAACAGGTTGCGACGATCCTGATGCAGTTTTGCAAAAATGTAAAACCGTGACGCTTTCCCCGTTTTCAAAAGAGGCCCTGCCGTGCGGCAGGGTCTCTTTTGAAACGCCAAATTTTTTCAAAAATATAGTCCCTCGCGCAGCGGCGTTTTTTGCGCCTGGTATATTTTGGCAAGGCTAAAACCCGCGGCGCGGCAAATACTAAGCCCATGCTTGAAGCAAATGACAGGAGGGACAACCATGAAAAAATTGAGCATTTTGATCGCGGTTCTGGCTGTGGTACTGTGCCTGTTCACCGGCTGCGCCACGACCGACGGCAACGTCTCCGGCTCCGATTCCGGCAGCATCGGCTCCGATATGCCGGACAACGCGCCGACAGACCGCCCCAACACCGACGACGGCGCCATGACCGACCCGGACGATGACCTGGGCAGCGCCATGCCGGACGGCGACTCCGCCCCCGGCGACGGCAGCGAGAACAATGCCGCAGCCAATGGCCCGACAGGCGGCCAGAATGACACGCAGACCGACGCAGGCAGCGGCGCCCGGAATCTCCCGGCAGACGGCCGGGCAGATACGGCCAGTGGCCGCCCGGGCCAGCTCGTCCGAGGCACCGGCACCGCCGACATGGTCACCGGCGATACTCCGGCGACGGACCGCGGCGCAAGCCGCACCGCCCCCGGCCCGCAGGCCGCGTAAACACAAAAGGCATCCAGCCCCTGCTATGGCAGAAAGCCGGATGCCTTTTACGTTTTTTTGTTTTCCCGTTTTCATTTTCCGTTTTTTGCCGGGCAGCATGGGAGCGCCGCCGTTTTCTCACCCCGGCTGCCGCGGCAGAGCAATGGACAGCTCATAGCACCGCTCGCCCCCCGCCTGTTTGCGGGGCCGAAAGCCGTACTTTTCAAAGAAGTGGACCGTCGTATAATCGCCGTCGGGGATCGTACAGCGGATCTTACTCTTGCCCTGGCTGCGGCAATGGCTGACAGCCTGGCCCAGCAGCTGCACAGCAAAACCGCGGTACTTCCGTTCCGGCAGCACGCCAAGATAACGGATCACGCCGTGGTCCTGCTCCTGCTCTGGCTCCAGCAGCAGCGCGCCGACCAACGCCTGCCCCTGTCTGGCATAGTACAGCGTATTCGGCGCCCGCACCAGGATGGCACGCATCTGTGCCTCGACCGCTGCTTCGTCCGTCCAGGTCAGCGTGCCGCAGCGCTGCACCCAGTTCTGGCGGCGCAGGTCCATATACAGCGCGCCGCCGTCCTGGGCTAACTCAAACCAGAGGTTATAGTCCTCCCCCAGAGAAGCGCTACGCTGGCACAGGCTGTCCAGCCGGTTCTGCGTCGAAAGGGCCAGGTCCAGATGGGCGTTGTCATTGAGATAATCCAGCGTAAACCGGCCGCCCTCATACTGCACCCGGCTCACGCCGGTGTTATCACACCGGCCCGCCCGGTTCATCGTCTGCCGCGTAAAAAACAGCTCCGCCTGCACAGCCCGCAGGATCGCGCCGTGGGTAAAAATCGCCACCGTCTGGCCCGCGTGGCGCTCCGCGACCGCCCGAAGCGCCTCGATAAAGCGCCCGGTGGCCTGCTCCAGCGTCTCGCTGCCCGGTGCCTGCCAGGCCCACATATTCTGGCGGAACACGCGCATCTGCTCGGGGTAGAGATGCTCCAGCGTGCCGAAGCTCTGGTCCTCCCACGTGCCGAAGCATATCTCCCGGAATGCCGGCTCCCGGCGCAGCCGCAGCCGATGGTCCTTACAGACCGGCAGCGCCGTCTGCACTGCCCGGTTCAGATCGCTGGCGTAACAGGCATGCAGCCGCACCCCGGCGAAGCGGCGGCGAAGCGCCTCCGCCTGCCGCACTCCGGTGGGCGTGAGCAGCGTGTCGTGCTGGCCGTGCAGCCGCCGGTATAAGTTCCCCTCCGCCTCCGCATGGCGGATGAAGTAGATCGTCGTCATCATTAAATCACCGTCACATATTTTGCCAAATCATCCCGCATTTTGCACGCCGCGTCTTTCGCGCACTGGGCCCAATCGCGGCCGTCGCTGCCGGTCTTCTGCCAGGCACCGATCACGCTGCGCGACGCGCTGACGATCGCGCCCCGGCCCGCCGCCGTGAACGCCTCACTGACATGCTTCGCCGTCCCGCCCTGGGCACCGTAGCCCGGCACCAGGAAAAACAGCCGGTCATACTGCTGCCGCAGCGCCCGCAGCACCTGCGGATACGGCGCACCAACCACGGCGATCAGCTCGCTGTAGCCGTTTTTGCCGAACAGGTCGATGCTCCAGCGCATGGCAAGATCTGCCACCGCGCTGTAGACCATTCGGCTACCGGAGATGAGGTCCTGCACCTCCCGGGAGGATTTGTTCGAGGTCTTGACACAAAGGAACAGATTCTTCCCCTGCTGCTTGCAATAGGGCAAAAACGCCTTGACGCTGTCACTGCCAAGATACGGGTTGATGCTCAGCCCGTCGCAGGCATAAGGCTGCAGGCAAGCGCCGTCCGGCGTCCGCAGGCCGCCGAAGACAGCGGCGGCATAGAGCTGAGAGATATGCCCGACGCTGCTGTAGTTGGCATCCATCATCACATAAAAGCCCAGGCGCTGCGCCTGGCGCAGCAGGCGCTGCATCGCCGCGATGCCGCAGCTGCCCAGGGCATCAAAGCAATAGCTCTGCACCTTCACTGCCGGGACAAGGCCCTGCAGTGCCTGCAAAATTTCGCCGCAGAATATCTCATACGCCGCGGCCAATGCCTCCAGGCTCTGACCATGGGTCCGATACGCCTCCTCCAGCAGATGCGGTGGCAGCAGCTCCACCGTCGGGTCCAGCCCAATCATCGAGGGATTCTTCAGTTTTCGGATCTTCGCCTGCAATGCATCGATTGACATCGTAAAAACTCCCTTCCACACCCGCAGAATCGCTTTAAACCGCACCGCGCCGCTGGCGCGGCGGGACGCTTCGCGCCCCGCCTTACACCTCTTTGCGGCTATTATAACACAAAATTTCCCAATGCCAAATACCTTTTTCACTGCCGCATGATTCCAGCCATATTTCCCGCCCCGCCGGTCATACTAACAGCGGGGGAAGGGAAGGTGAGCATATGAAGACAGGTGCCTTTTTCACCGCCGTTGGGCTCGGCATGGCAGCAGGTGCGACCGTCGCGCTGATGCTGCCCCGGCAGTGCGCCATCCGGCAGGCCATGCAAAAAGCGGCGGACTCTGTGGAGCAGACCGTCAGCGACGCGGCAGACCGGCTGATGGGCAGCTGAGCCGCACCCGGCGGCGGGTACGTCCCGCCGCCGGGGCTTTCTCCGATCCCGCTACGCCACCGCGCCCTTTTTCAGGTCCGGCGCCGCCAGGATCACCGTCGTGGAGAGGATCAGGGCAAAGCCCAAAAGATCCATCCCCGTGAATGGGACCTTCAGCCAGACGGCGGAGAGTACCGCGGCCGCCACCGGCTCGATGCAGGCATACAGCGCCGCCTTCGTCGGCCCGATGCGCTTCATGCCCATCATATACAGCGTAAAGGACCCGATGGTCCCAGCCAGTACGATCACCGCCATACACAGGACCAGGCGCGGCGTCAGCGCGACATGATACCGCCACGGCCGCAGCGTCACGCAGAGCAGCAGGCCGCCCAGGAACATGCCCCACCCCAGCAGCAGCGGCGCGGAAAAGCGCTGCAACAACCGCCGGGGCAGCAGATTATAGGCTACGACCGCCAGGGCCGCGACCATCCCCATGGCCAGCGTCTTACCGGAGATGGCCAGGGTGCCAAAATTCCCATGGGTCGCCAAAAGAAATACCCCGGCCGAAGCGCAGACCACCGCCAGCACCTCTATCCGGCCCGGCCAGCGCCGCTCCAGGCAGCAGACCACCAGCAGCAGCATTGCCGGTGCGGCGTATTGCAGTACCGTCGCCGTCCCGGCATTGGAGAGCTCGATCGTCGCAAAATAAGCGTATTGGCACATAGCCATGCCGAAGATCGCATAAAGCAGCAGCTGCAGCGCGTCCCGCCCCGACCTCCACGGGCCCAGCAGCTGCTTCGGGCTGCGGACCAAATGCCAGCCCAGCAGAAGCGCCCCGGCCAGCGTCATCCGCCAAGGCACCAGGAAATTCGAAGTCACATGCTCCGTCCGGAACAAATACTGGGCGCACGCGCCGCACAGCCCCCAAAAGCAGCCGCCCAGCAGCGTCAGCGTGACGCCGGTCATGGTCTGTTTGCGTTTCATCTCTCAAAATCCCGCCTTTCCGACTTCTTATGATACCAGAGCCGGGCGGGAAAAGCAATCTGAAAACTGGTGCAAAATTTTTCAGGAACGCTGGACAAGCCGCCCTCCAGCCTGCTATAATAAGCCTATCTAAATTTCCGGCCAAGGAGGGCTCCCCACATGAAATGTCCGTATTGCGGCGACCAGGACAGCAAGGTCATCGACTCCCGTCATTCCGAGGACGGCGCCAGCATCCGCAGAAGGCGCGAATGCCTGGCCTGTCAGAAACGCTTCACGACCTATGAGACGGTAGAGAGCCTGCCGATCATCGTTGTCAAAAAAGACGGCAGCCGGCAATCCTTTGACCGGACAAAGATCCTCAACGGCATGGTCCGCGCCTGTGAAAAGCGCCCGGTCTCCATGGCGGAAATGGAAGCCGCTGTCACGGACATTGAGCAGGTCATGCAGAATTCCCTGGAGCGGGAGATCAGCTCCTCTGAGATCGGTGAGCTGGTCATGGAGCGGCTGAAGCCCCTCGACGAGGTCGCCTATGTCCGCTTCGCCTCCGTTTACCGGCAGTTTAAGGACATCAACAGCTTTATGCAGGAGCTGAATAAAATTCTCGAAGAGCGCTGAAGCTTTTCTGGCAAGCACAAAACCTCCGCACGGGATGCCCGTACGGAGGTTTTTTCGTGTTTCATGCAAGGAGTTCACGTCAGGTGCGCACCGGTCAGCCGTCGTAGTGGTTGCCGATATCGTCACCCAAATCGCAGGTATAAATTAGTGCGACGGAATCGCCGGGCGAGAGCTTATAAACGCCCATGCCAACACTGGGGAACGAACCGTTGACAGCAAATTCCCAGCCGGAGAGCTTTCCGCAGTCGAATTCATAGATATTGCAAAGCCCTGCCAGGTACGCCGAGGAGCCGCTGCCCTCAAAATCATAGTGCATTTTACGGCTCTTCAGTTCCCGCTTGAGCATGGTGAAGACGGTGTCGCCCTCTTCGTATTGCACTTCCGTCTTGGCAAGCAGGATACCATCCGACGGAATCAGCCCTTCCTTGCCCCGTTCCAGCTTATCCATATTATCCAGAATCGTCGAGCAATCAATGCTGATGGTGCAGGTCTGCGCCTGCGGCTCCTGGGCGTCAGGCTGCTGGGTGTTCCCAGCCGGTTCTGCCTGCACAGGCTTTGCCGTATCGTCACCTGCCGGCTGCTGGGCCGTGTCTTCACTGCCGGCAGCATCATCCGCATCTGACGCGCCGCCTGTCACCGTACCTGCTTCCCCGTCCTTGTCGGCGCCGTCATCATTCTCCGCTTCCTGTTTCTGCTGGGCCTGCGTGCTCTCCGGCTCCGTTGCCGGACTTCCTACAGTATCACTGCAAGCAGTCAGAAAGCAACTCAGAGTAAGCAGCAGCACCAGGCAAAGTGCCGTCCATTTGTAATGCTTCATCTGTCTCATCATCCTTTATCGCTCTGTTTGTTTATTTGAAATAGGTGCCGAGAAGCTCATTCTCCCAGGCATCGCCAATGCTCCGGTCAAAGCGCATCAGCACGCTGGCCACTTGGGCGCGGGTCGCGCTGCCCTTGGGGTCCAGCTTACCGCCGCTGCCGACCAGCAGACCTTCTGCCGTGGCCCAGGCCAAAGCTTCTTTACTCCAGGAAGATATCTGGCTGTAATCGCTCCAGCCCTGCAGATTCTCCGACGCGGAGACATCCCCGCCCAGCGCCAGCTTCTGATAGCGGTAAAGATAGCACGCCAACTGCTCCCGGGTGACTTTTTCCTCCGGGCAGAATTTGCCGCCGCCCATACCGGCTGCAACCTCCAGCTCCGTCGCCCAGGCGATGGGCTCAGCGTAGTACATCTTGGCGTTAACATCCGAATAATACGCCGTGACATTCTGCTGCGCCGCCGGACGGCCCATCATTCTCCACAGGATCGTCACGAGCATGCCGCGGGTTAGCGGGACATTGGGGCCAAAGGTCGTCTCCGTTGTGCCGACCAGCAGGCCCGCCTGGTTCGTATAACGAACCGCCTCAAAATACCAGGTGTTGAAAGCCACGTCCGTGAAGGGGAATTCGCCGTAGCCGTTGGTCATATCGTAAATGCCGCTCATCCCGTCGGCGCAGCGCAGTAGGGAGGCCAGCGCCATCTGGGCCTGCATGGTCGCCAGGGTGTTGGCGCCCTTTCCGGCCTCGTGGCTGAAGCTGCCGTCCGCGTTGCGGAAGCGCAGCATCGCGTCCAGCACCGAGTTTTCACCCTTGACAAAACGGGCATCATCCAGGCCGATGCCCAGCTGGCACATGGCCAACAGCACCATGGCGCTGCTCTCGCAGTTGGCCGTGCCGTAGCTCTTAAATCCGCCATCGCTCTGCTGCAGGGCAGACAGGCAGTCAAGGCCCTTGTTCACTGCAGGACGGACCGCCGAGTCCCCGGTGTAAGGCGCCAGCGCCTGCAGGCAGATGGCCGTCACATCAACATCAGACGCCGCGGCGCTTTCGCCCCGCAGGTCCCAGCCGCCGTCCTTACGCTGGGCATCCAGAATGTACTGCACATAGGCTTTCCGCTGGCTGCTCTGGAAGGTATCGCCAGCGCAGTCCAGGGCCAGCAGCGCATACGCCGCGCCGGTCACGCCTTGCTTCGTCGTCTTATCATAATCCTCCAGCCACTTAAGCAGATCATAGCCTGCAAAGCTGGCCGGATCCTCGCCGACGGCCGCCAGGGCCAGAATGCTGCGGGAGTAGGCGGTGTACTGGCTGGCCGAGAGCTGGCCATTGCCGCTGACCAGAGCATCGTAGAGCCCTTCCAGATAATCCGCAAGATATGCCTCCGGCACCGGAACGCCCGCGCCGTACAGACCAATGATATCCCAAGCGCTGATATTCTCGCCCTGCTTGGCCAGGCTAATGGCTGCCGTGCCCTGCAGCGCTGTCATCGCGCTGTTGCGCCAATCCTTCGTCCAGGTCGCCTTGACCCGGGCTGTGGTGACCGGCGGCACCAAGACCGTCCCCGTCACGTTGGCGGAGATCACATACAGGCCAGGCGCGTTGAGCTTCATCGTGACCTTGCCGTTTTCATCGGTCACATAGTCGGTCTCTTCGCCATCGATGGTGATCGCTGCATTGGCGATGGGCGTGCTGATCGTCTCCCAGTTTTCACCGTAGCCGAGCTTGGAGAGTGTCAGCGTAACGGTATCGCCAGCCGTAACCGAGATATGCCGTTCATTAAAATAAGAAAATGCGTCGGTATAGCCCGTCTTATCCTGGTAGACATAGGCGTAGACATCGTCGCCCGCCTTGACTTCCTCTTCCAGGCTCATCGGAACGGTAGTATTCACACAGTAGCCAAACGCACCACTGGTATCGCCCCAGAGCTTTGTGATGCTCAGACCGTAGTCGCCCCGGGCCGATGCATAGCTGTAAGTATCATCGCCATAGATGGCATGGCCAACCTGCAGGACATCGTCAATATCCAACTTGCCGTTCTCATTTTCGTCCGTCAGCGGGACCGGATAGCGCGTGAGCTGCAACTCGCCCGCGACGCTGATGGTCAGATAGGCCACCGCCTCCGGCTCTGCCGCACCAACTGGCATGACAAGTAAGCCCGCGCACAGTGCCAGGACCAGCACCAGCGCCAGAATTCTTTTTTTCATATTTGTTTCCTCCGGTTCAAATTTTGCCGACGGATGCGGAAAAAACCGCAGCTTTCCGTCATTCTCGCCTGTTTCGGATATCTGGATTATACCAAGTCCCGTCAAGTTTGTAAAGCGGAAAAGTATGGCTTTTCCGCTTTACAAACTTGACAAGCCGCCGCCCCGGAGCGTAAAATAGAGACGTATCCGGCAAGATCTCCCGCGGCGCGGACATATTAGGAAAAATAATCGCGAGTATAACTTTTTTCTGTTTTACTTATACCAAGATTTGGAGTATCCTAAATACTGTATGAACCGCGCATCCGATCATTTTTGGATTTCCGTGATATATTGAAGGAGGAATTATTATGTCCAACTGCGCAATCGTAGGCATCAACTGGGGTGACGAAGGAAAGGGCCGCATGGTCGATCTCATCGCCAAAGACTATGATATTGTCTGCCGCTACCAGGGCGGCAACAACGCTGGGCACACCGTCGTCAATGAGCACGGCAAGTTTGCCCTGCATCTGATCCCCTCCGGCATTTTCTCCGAGGGCGTTGTGAATATTCTGGGCAACGGTGTCGTCATCCACCTGGAGGACCTCTGGGGTGAAATGCAAACCCTGATGGACGCTGGAATCACCGTCACGCCGGAAAACTTCCGCATCTCCGACCGGGCGACCATTGTTTTCCCCTTCCACAAGGCGCAGGACTGCCTGGAGGAAGAGCGCCTGCGGGACGCCAAGTATGGCTCCACCCGCCGCGGCATCGCGCCGGTCTACTCCGATAAATACCAGAAGAAGACGGTCATGATGGGCGAGCTGCGCCATATGGACAAGCTGGAAAAGCGTCTGACCGGGATCCTGGAATGGAAAAACCTGACCATCGAAAAGGTCTACGGCGCAGAGGGCTACAAGCTTGCCGATATGATGCAGTGGCTGCGCACCTGGGGTGAGAAGCTGCTGCCCTATATCTGCGACACCGGCGCGTTCCTGCGCCAGGCCCAGCGCGACGGCAAGCACATCTTGTTTGAGGCCCAGTTGGGCGCTCTGCGGGACCTGGACTACGGCATCTACCCCTACACCTCCTCTTCCACCTGCCTGGCCGCCTATGCACCCATCGGCGCCGGCGCCCCGGGCTGCCATGTAGACCGGGCCGTCGGCATCGTCAAGGCCTACTCCACCTGCGTCGGCGAAGGCCCCTTCACCTGCGAGTGGTTCGGCGACGAGGCAGAGCAGCTGCGCAAGGTCGGCGGCGAATACGGCGCAGCGACAGGCCGCCCCCGCCGCGTTGGCCCGGTGGATCTCGTCGCGACCCGCTACGGCGTCGCCGTCCAGGGCGCGACGGAGCTGGCGCTAACAAAAATGGATATCCTCTCTTATATGGACCAGATCCCCATCTGCGCCCACTATATGCTCAACGGTGCGCAGACGGACGAATTCCCCTTCCCGTCGGAGCTGGCAGATGCGACGCCTGTCATCACCTATATGCCCGGCTGGAAGTGCGATATTTCCGGTGTGCGGGAGTATGACAAGCTGCCCAAGGAAGCCCGGAACTATGTTGAATACCTGGAGCGGGAGCTGGGCTGCCCCATCACCTATGTCTCCGTCGGCGCGGAACGGGACGCCATCATCCGGAGGGAGAAGGCATGACGGACCGCTACGAAAGCCCGCTGGCGTCCCGCTACGCGTCGGATGCCATGCTGGAGCTGTTCTCCGCCAAGACCCGGGCCTGCACCTGGCGTAAGCTCTGGGTGCAGCTGGCCAAGGCCGAGATGGAGCTGGGCCTGCCCATCACACAGGCCCAGGTGGACGAGCTGGCGCAGCACACCGATACCATCGACTTTGCCGCTGCCGCCCGCCTGGAGCGGGAAACCCGGCACGACGTCATGGCCCACATCCGGGCCTACGGGCTGGACTGCCCCAGCGCCGCCGGGATCATCCACCTGGGGGCGACAAGCTGCTATGTGACGGACAACGCCGACCTCATCCTCTACCGGCAGGCGCTGTGTTATCTCCGCAAGGGGCTGCTGCGGGTCATCCGCAACCTGGCCCAGTTTGCCCTGCGCTATAAGGACCTGCCCACTCTAGGCTACACCCATCTCCAGCCAGCCCAGCCGGTGACCGTCGGCAAGCGGGCCTGCCTCTGGCTGCAGGACCTGTGGCTAGACCTGGAGGAGCTGGACGAGGTAACGGAGGCGATCCGCTTTTTGGGCTGCCGGGGCACCACCGGCACCGAGGCCAGCTTCCTGGACCTCTTCGACGGTGATACCGCTAAAATTGATGAGATGAACCGCCGCATTGCCGCAGCCTTTGATTTTGACCGGCTCTACCCCGTCTGTGGGCAGACCTACCCCCGGAAGCTGGACAGCCGGATCCTGAACGTTCTCTCCTCCATCTGCCAGAGCGCCTACCGCTTTGCCGGGGACCTGCGCATTTTGCAGCATGACCGGCAGATGGAAGAGCCCTTTGCCGAAAAACAGGTCGGCTCCTCTGCCATGGCCTATAAGCGCAACCCCATGCGCTGCGAGCGCATCTGCTCTCTAAGCCGCTACGTGATGGTCACAGCCCAAAATGCGCCGCTGACTGCCTCCCTGCAGTGGATGGAGCGCACGCTGGACGATTCGGCCAACCGCCGCATCAGTCTGCCGGAGAGCTTCCTGGCGACGGACGGCGTGCTGCGCATTTTGGACAATGTCACCGCCGGGATGCGAGTCAACGAGGCGATCATCGCCCGGGATCTGGAGACCTGGCTGCCCTTTATGGCCACGGAAAACCTGATGATGGAGGCCGTCCGCCGGGGCGGCGACCGTCAGAAGATGCACGAGATTATCCGTCAGCACTCCATGGCCGCCACGACCCGGATGAAGGCAGGGGAGGACTGTGACCTCATCGCCCGCCTGGCGGCGGACCCGGCCTTCGCCCTATCCCGGGAAGAGATCACCGCAACGCTGGACCCCGCTGCGTTTACCGGCCGCTGCAGCCAGCAGGTCGCTGCGTTTATCGACCAGCTGCAGCCGATTCTGGACCAGACGGACGACGGCGTCTCCGAAGACCTGGCGCTGTAACACACTATAACACGCCAAAGCGGCGGCCCTTGCATTGTCAAGGCCGCCGCTTTTTCCTGTAAAAAAATTCCTGTCCTGCCGTTTAGGTCCCAAAAAATCCGCCCATACTATGGGCGGAGGTGCATAAGATATGCAAAACAACAACAAGCACACCGGCTTCAAAGGCTGGATGCGGGATAAGGGCTACTACATAGTCCTTGTCCTCTGCATCGCAGCAGTCGGGATCTCGGGCTATCTGTATTTCAACCAAAGCGCTGCGCCGGACGCCGACGCCGCGCCCACCGCCGCCCTGCAAACGCCGAACGCCCCGGCGCAGGAGGAGACGGGCAAAGACGCTGCGTCTTTGTCACAGGAGGCGGCGCCGCCTAAGCTGAAAAAGCCGGTGGACGGCGCCGTCGCCCAGAGCTTTGCCACGGACCGTCTGGCCTATAACGCCACGACGAAAGACTGGCGGGTCCATCCGGGCGTTGACCTGACCGCCAGCGTCGGCGACGCCGTCCGCGCTGCGGCAGATGGGACTGTCAGCGCCGTGGCGGAGGATGACTTCCTAGGCTGGACGGTGGAGCTCACCCACGACGGTGGCTGCACCACCCGCTATTGCAATCTGGCCGCGGAGATCCCCGTAGCCGTCGGCGACCAGGTGACGGCGGGCAGCCAAATCGGCACCATCGGCACTACGGCAAAGCTGGAGCTTGCCAGCGAGCCGCACCTGCACTTTGAAGTCTCCCAGGGCACAGCACAGCTCAACCCGGAGACCTGCTTTGCCGAATAACACGCCAAAAACAGAAAAAGCGCTGGGGCACGCCCCGGCGCTTTTTCACACCCTTTTGTATTCCTCAACTGCCAACAGGACCTGAAGCAGCTGTGCCTGCTCCACCTCAGATTTTGAGGCAAGAATTTCGTAACACGTCAACGGAATATTCTCTCCCTCCCGTTGCAGCCCGACATCCAGCTTTTCAAACAGCTGGGATAGGGGTACGTCTAGGGCTGCGGCGATCTTAGCGATGCTATCCAGCGTTGCGTTCTTTTCGCCCCGCTCCACCTGACCGATGTAAGTCGGATGGCAGCCGGAGCGTTCGGCCAATTGCTCCTGGCTGAGCTTGCTGCGCACGCGATAGTTCCGAATTCTTTGCCCGACCCATTTTGTGATTTCGCTCATTGGGTTTCTCCTCCTATCTGTCTTCCAATACAGTCTATAAATATCAGAAAATCAAATAAATAGACTATTGATATTATTTCAGATAGAATATATACTATAAGTATAGTTTTAGATTTTTTAATGCTTATAGTATTTTAAGGAGTGATCCGATTGGAGGAATTACGAAGCAAAACCTGCTGCCTGACCGGGCACCGGACACTGCCGCCAGACAAGGCAGCGCAAATTGCGGACCGTCTGGATGCAGCGCTGCGACAGCTCATCGATCAAGGGTATCGCTACTTTGGCATCGGCGGCGCCCGGGGCTTTGATACGCTAGCGGCGCAGTGCATTCTCCGGCTGCGAGCGTCCTATCCGGCAATCCGTCTGATTCTCGTCCTGCCCTGCCGGGACCAGGCCAGGGGCTGGCCGCTCCGGGATAAATTTATCTATCTCTGGATCAAGCGGCAAGCCGATAAGCTGGTCTACACAGCCCAGTGTTATGATCACGGCTGTATGCAAAAGCGAAACCGCCACCTTGTCGCCCACAGCAGCTGCTGCCTGTGTTATCTGACTTCCCGCACCGGCGGCACCGCATACACGGTCACCTGTGCAAAACGGGCTGGGCTTACTGTCTTGAATATCGCAGATCCCCCTGACACTGCCAGCCGCTGATGCACAAAGGGACCGAGCCTACGCGGTTCATAGCTGCGCAAGCTCGGTCTCTTTGTGTCCTCTTCCTCTAACGTGGCGCGTACCCCAGCCAGGCCCGTACACAGTTGGGCAGGGGGAATCGCTTCGTGCCAAAGCCGCAGCCGCAAGCAGCCTCCGCCAAGGCAGGCCGGGGCCCGAAGGACGCGGCAAACTGGGCCAGCAGCGCCGCGCCGGTCGGCGTACACAGCTCCCCGGTGACCGCCGCCGGGCCAGGCTGCGTCGGGATCCCCTGCAGCAGAAATGCCGTGGCCGGCGCCGGAACCGGCAGCTCGCCATGGGCGCAGCGCACCGTCCCCCGGCCCGTGCTGACGGGCGAGGCACAGATATACGCCGGGGCCAGCTGCTCCAGCAGCATACAGCAGCCGACGACGTCTCCTATGGCGTCCAGTGCGCCGACCTCGTGGAAATGTACCTGCCGCACCGGCACCCCATGGGCCGCGGCCTCTGCCGCCGCAATGCGGCCATAGACCGCCCGGGCCTGCTCCGCCACCCAAGCAGAAACCGGCAGCCCCGCCAGAATCGCTTCCACATCCGGTAGGCTCCGATGGTCGTGGTGATGGTGGTGATGACCGTGCTGGTGCTGCGGCGCAGTGCCAGGCAACTGCGCCGCCGACTCGGTCACGCCGCCAACTGTCAGCTCCATCTGTACTCCGCGGGTCTCTCCCTGCGTGACCGGATGGACCGTGAGCGCGACCCCCGGCAGCTCCAGGGCGGCAAACGCCTGCAAAAACGCATCCTGCGCCGGGGCCAGCGCAAACAGCGCCCCCAGCAGCATATCCCCCGCTGCGCCCATGGCGCAGTCAAAATAGAGTGTTTTCCCCGTCCTCATCGTGTCTCCTCTTCTCCGGCAGCCGCCAGGCTGGCAGCGATCTCCTGCCGGATCTCGTGCAGGCTCCGCCCAGTCTGCTGGGCGATGCGCACCAGGTCGTCATACTCCGCCTTGCAACGCCCGCCTGCCCACTTGCAGCGGACAGGGCCCAGCGGCGTCTGCACCGTCGCCGCTCTGCGGGGCAGCACCCGCCGCTGCACCGGCTGCACCCGCACACCGAGGGTCGTCGTGTGGGCAAACAGCAGGGCGGCAAAGCGGTCCTCCTCTCCCTCCCGGCAGAGGCAGCAGAGCATCACACCGGGGCGATTCTTTTTCATACCGATGGCGATGGTATAGCAGTCCAGTGCCCCGGCATCCAGCAGCTGTGCCGATGCAAAGCCGATCTCCTCCGGCGTCATATCGTCAAGATTGCAGGCAAGCTCGCAGATCGTTTCCGTTTCTGTCTCCGGCGTGCCGGGCCGGGCATAATATGCATTCATGGCCGCACCCCCATATGATTGATCCGGTCCGCCAAAAAGCCCGCGCCAAAACCATTGTCGATATTCACGACGCTGACACCGCTGGCGCAGGAATTGAGCATCGACAGCAGCGCCGCCAGCCCGCCGAAGGCCGCACCATAGCCCACGCTCGTGGGCACGGCGATGACCGGGCAGTCCACCAGACCGCCGATCACACTGGCCAGCGCGCCCTCCATTCCAGCGATGGCGATAACAACACTGGCCTGCATCAGGTCCTCCAGATGCGCCAGCAGCCGGTGGACCCCGGCCACGCCGACATCATACAGCCGCAGCACGCGGCTGCCCAAGACCTCAGCGGTCAGCGCCGCCTCCTCGGCGACCGGGATATCACTGGTGCCGCCGGTGGCGACGACGACCGTCCCCAGCCCGTCCGGCGCCGGCACCGGGCCAATCACACCGACCCGGCCCGCGGCATGGTAGGTAAGCGGCAGCTGCGCCGCCACGTACTCCGCCGCGTCCTGGCTCATCCGCGTGATGAGCACCGTCTCCTGCCCCCCGTCCCGGAGGGCGGCGGCGATGCGCGCAATCTGCTCCGGCGTCTTTCCCGCACCGTAGATGACCTCCGCCGCGCCCTGGCGCAGGCTCCGGTGTCGGTCGATCTTCGCAAAGCCCAGGTCCTCAAACGGGGCCATTTTCAGCTGCAGTGCCGCGTCCTGCGGTGAGATCTCGCCCCGCTGCACCTGCCTAAGCAAGGCCGCCAATGCTTTCTCGTTCATTCATCTCTCGCCTCCAGATCCAATACTGCCGCCGAAAACTCTGCCCGCAGCGCCTGTAGGAGCACCTTGCGTTGCTCCAGCGCCCGGGGCAGCTGCGCCTGCGGCAACTGCAGCAACGCTGTATCTCCCCGCTGGCGGACGCGAAAATCCCGAAAGCCCAGGGTAAACAGCGCCTGCTCCGCCCGCTCGATCCGGGCAAGATTCTCTGCCGTGATCCTCATACCGGGCTGGACTCGGGTAGCCAGGCAGGCATAGGCAGGCTTGTCCCAGACCGGCAGGCCCGCCGCCTTCGCCCCGGCACGGATCTGCGCCTTCGTCAGGCCGCACAGCCGCAGCGGTGACTGGACCTGCAGCTCCTGCAGCGCCCGCATCCCAGGGCGGTCCACCACAGCATCCGAAGCGTTCGTCCCGTCCCAAAGCAGGCGGTAGCCGTCCTTCGCCGCAGCGGCGGCAATGGCAGAGAAAATTTTCCGCTTACAGTAATAGCAGCGCTCCGGCGGGTTGCGCCGCACCTGGGCGTCCGCCAAGACATCCAGCGCCAAAACCTTCAGCGGCAGCCCCAAGCCGCCGCACAGCTGCGTCGCGTCCCGCCGCTCAAAGGCTGGCTGAAACTGGGTCTCGGCAAAATAGGGCTGCACCTGCGCGCCTGCCGCCTGGGCGCAGTGGAGCAGATACGCCGAATCCACTCCACCGGACAAGGCCAGCGCGCCCTTTGGGTTTGCGTTAAAATATTCCTGCAGTGTCATCACAAGCCCCACCTTTCCGCCTCTGTTACGCTGATTTTATCATAAAACCCGGGTCTGTCAAGTCGACCGGGCTGCCGGTCGCCCCAATATCTAGCAGGTGCAGCCCCAGATTTTGTGGTTTCCGGAAAATCCGGCGAAAAATTCGTATTTCTTAAAAAAATGATTGACCAAACCGCAAACAGCCGTTATAATACTAACTGTATGACCCCATCCTATGACGGGGTATTTTACGGGACTCGCTGCGGCTGGAGACAGCTGTTGAGCATATTTTTTCAGGAGGTGTATACAATGCTGCGTACCTATCAGCCCAAAAAGCGCCACAGATCCAAAGTGCATGGGTTCAGAAAGAGAATGGCAACTGCCAACGGCCGGAAAGTTCTTGCACGCCGTCGTGCCAAGGGCAGAGCCAAGTTGTCTGCTTAAAAGCCCTGGCCGCAAAACAATGCTCAATCCAGATGCTAATGAGATGTTAAGGGCGAGTAGATGTATATCTATTCGCCCATTGCTTTTCCGGCGCGTCGGCACGGTAGTGTGTTTGCCGGGCTGCGGGAGGTTATTATGCGCTTCTCCAGATCTTTGAAACTGAATCATGTCTTCCGGAAGCTCTATAACCGCGGCGATTCCGCCGTGAACCGTTACCTGGTGCTCTACTGCCAGCCCAACCATCTGCAGGAAAACCGCGTTGGGATCACCGTCGGCAAAAAGCTGGGCAAGGCCGTCGTGCGCAATCGGGCACGACGCCGCCTGCGGGAGGTCTACCGGCTCAATGAGAGCCGCTTCCGCCCCGGCTATGATATCGTCGTCGTCGCCAGAAGCCGCGCCGTGACGGCGGACTTCGGCGCACTGCAATCGGCGTATCTGGGAGCAGCCAAGCGTCTGGGAATCCTTGTCGGAAAGGACGAAGAAGGGTGAAGCGCGTTTTACTCAAAATAATCCGATTCTACCAGCGCTGTATTTCCCCGGCCTTTCCCGCCCGCTGCCGTTTTTCCCCCACCTGCAGCCAATATGCCTATGAGGCAGTGGCAAAATACGGCGCATGGAAGGGCGGCCGTTTGGCATTGCGGCGGCTAATCCGATGCAATCCCTTTTACAAAGGGGACTATTTCGATCCAGTGCCCTAGGGCGCGCACACACAACGGAGGAAAAACATGATCCTAGCATTCGGCTTTTGGGATATTATCAAAGTCCCATTTGGCTATGTGCTGGAGTGGCTGTACAACTGGACAGCAAACTACGGCCTGGCCCTCATCCTGTTCTCCCTGGTCCTGAAGCTGATTCTTTATCCTACCAGTGCCAAGAGCAAGAAGAGCATGATGAAAATGTCGCGTATCTCTCCGCAGGTCAAGCTGCTGGAGCTCAAATACGGAGATGACAAAGAATCCTATCAAAAAGCGGTCCAAAAGCTCTATAAGGACGAAAACGTTTCCATGACCGGCGGCTGCCTGTGGTCTCTGATCCCCCTGATCGTGATCATCCCGCTGTACCAGGTCATCCGCCAGCCTATCCAGTATATGATGCACGTTTCCAGCGAGAACGCGGCGCTCATTCTGGAGGGCATCAAAAAAGCAGCCCCGTCGCTCTTTGCGCATGCCAACGACTACTACCATCAGATGATCGCCGCCAGCCATGTCGGCGAATATGCGGACCAGATCAAAGACTGGGTGCCGGACCTCGGCAAAACCCTGCACAGCCTGAACTTCAGCTTCCTGGGCATCGACCTGGGGCAGGTGCCGGACTGGAAGATCTGGAAAATTGAAAACCTGAATTGGGCCGCCATTGGCCTGGTCGTCCTGCCGATCGTCGCTGCGCTGACGCAGATGCTTTCGATGCTGCTGAGCCAGAAGATGAACAACCAGGTCGCGACCAACGCCCAGGGTGAGCGGGATGACGCAGCTGCCGCCGTGGCAAACCAGACCAATAAGTCCATGATGCTGTTTATGCCCATCATGTCGCTGGTCTTCTGCTTCACCATGCCCGCCGCCATCTCCGTTTACTGGATCGCCCAGGCCGTATTCGGCATGATCCAGGACTATTTCCTGACAAAGCACTACCGGAAGATCTACGACGCCGAGGACGAGGAAAAGCGCAAGCGCGCTGCGGAATTGGCCCGGATCGAAGCAGAAAAAGAGAAGAGACGCGCGCTGCGCCGGGAAAAGAACCCCGATCTTGCCGTGGAAAACACCAGCAAGAAGAAGCTGCAGCAGCGGCAAAAAGAAGAAGCAGAAGCAGCCGCCAAGGCATATGCCCGGAAGCACGCCGAGGAAACAGGGGCCGTCCCGGAAGCCGCGCCGCAGGAACAGAGCGACGCCGCCGTCGGCGAGCGCACCTACGCCCGGGGCCGTGCCTATAAGGCCGACCGCTACCAGAAGCCCAACGGCTCTGCGAAGGAATAACAGGAGCGTACCATGGAAAAAAGTATTATCGCAACCGGAAAAACCATTGACCTGGCGATCCAGGCCGCTTTGAATGAACTGAAAATGGACCGCGACGCAGTCTCCGTCGAGGTCCTGGAAAATGCAAAATCCGGCTTCCTGGGCATTGGTGCCAGCCCGGCCAAGGTCAAGGTGACCTACGAGGCCCCGGATGCGGAAGTGGAAGCAGCGCCGGCCCCGGCACTGTCTGCCGCCTCCCGCTCCAAGCCGAAAAAGCAGCGGCTGCCGAAGGAAGAAAAGCCTGCCGCCAAGCAGCCTGCCGCACAGGCCCCCGCTGCGCCTGCGGCTCCCGCAAAGCCCGCAGAAAAGAAGCCTGCCCGGCCGCAGCAGGAAAAGCGCCCCGCACCGCAGCCCGAAGCGAAACCCGCTGCGCCGAAGGCCCCCCCGAAGGAATACCCTGTGGCCGCCCCCGGCTCGATGGAAGCCCGGATCGAAGCCTTTATGCAGGGCCTGCTAACCCACATGGGCTCGGATGCCGTGCCCCACGCCGTCGCCACTGGGGAGGACGCTTACATGGTCGAGCTCGTCGGTGAAAACCTGGGTGCGCTCATCGGCCGCCGCGGCGACACCCTCGACGCGATCCAGCACCTGACAAACTACGCCGTCAACCGCGGCGAGACAAAGCGGGTCCGCATCAATGTCGACGCTGAGTCCTACCGGGCAAAGCGGGAAGAATCCCTGCAGCGCCTGGCTAAAAAGGTCGGCGCAAAGGTGACAAAATACCGCAGAAACATCACCCTGGAGCCCATGAACGCCTATGAGCGCCATGTGATCCACGCCGCCCTGCAGGATATGCCGGACGTCACCACCTTCTCCACCGGTACGGAGCCCAATCGCCGGATCGTCGTGGCCTATAGCCGCTACCGCAATTTCGACGAAAAGCAATAACACGTTTCTCACCCCCGGCGGCTACAGTGCGCCGGGGGTCCCTTTTTCATCATTTTCCCGCCGGTGGGCAAGCTATACGCAGCCGGACCGGTACAGTTTACCGCAATCACACGAAACGGAGTCACCACATGCGAAGTCTTGGGATCTATTTAAAACCTTACCGGGCGCAGAGTATTCTCGCCCCGCTGTTCAAGCTTCTGGAGGCGCTGCTGGACCTGCTCGTCCCCATCGTCGTAGCCGCGATGATCGACACTGGGGCCCTGGGCGGCAGCAGGCGTACCGTGCTCCTCTATTTTGCCGCGCTGCTGGGCATGGCCGCCGTCGGTCTGGGCTTCAGCGTCGTCGCCCAGTTTTTTGCGGCCAAAGCCAGCGTCGGCTTTGCCGGCGGCCTGCGGCAGGCGCTGTTTGACCATATCCAAACGCTCTCCTTCCCGGAGCTGGACGCCCTGGGCAGCGATACCCTCATCACCCGGCTGACGGACGATGTCAACCAAGTCCAGACGGGCCTGAATCTGAGCCTGCGGCTGCTGCTGCGCAGCCCGTTTATCGTGCTGGGCGCCCTGGTCTTCGCCTTTACCATCGACACCCGCTGCGCCCTTGTCTTCGCCGTTGCCATCCCGGTGCTGTTTCTGGTCATTCTCGGGATTATGCTCCGGAGCGTGCCCCTGTTTGGCAAAGTCCAGGCGGGGCTGGACCGGGTCACGGCGCTGACCCGCGAAAATCTGACCGGTGCCCGGGTCATCCGGGCCTTTTGCCGGGAGGACGCCTCCGTGGCGGAGTTTGCCGCCAGCAACGAGGCGCTGACCCGGCTAAACCTGCAGGTGGGCAAGCTCTCCGCCCTGATGAACCCGGTAACCTACGTGCTCATCAATCTGGCCACCGTCCTGCTCATCCGGCAGGCCGGACTACAGGTCGAGCTCGGGCGGCTCTCCCAGGGACAGGCTGTCGCGCTGTATAACTATATGCTCCAGATCCTGGTGGAGCTCATCAAGCTCGCCACCATGGTCATCACGCTGAATAAATCTGTCGCCTGCGCCCGGCGGGCCGCCAGCCTGTTCCAGGTGCATCCCTCGATGGCAAATGGCACAGCGCCAGCACCCCAGGCTGCCCCGGGCACCCCGGCGGTGACATTTGAAGATGTCAGCTTCACCTACCCCAGCGCAGGTGCACCCAGCTTGCGGAACATCAGCTTTTCCGCCCAACCCGGGCAGACGGTCGGGATCATCGGCGGCACCGGCAGCGGCAAAAGCACACTGGCCCATCTGCTCTGCCGCTTTTACGATGCCTCCTCCGGCCGCGTCCTACTCTGGGGGGAGGATATCCGTCGCTATGACCGGGCCGCGCTCCGCCGCCAGATCGCCGTCGTGCCCCAGCAGGCGACCCTGTTTTCCGGCACGATCCGGGACAACCTCCGCTGGGGCGACCAGGACGCCGCCGATGAGGCTCTCTGGCAGGCCCTGACCGTCGCCCAGGCCCGCCAAACCGTCGAGGACAAGCCCGGCGGCCTGGATTTCGTTCTGGAGCAAGGCGGCAGGAACCTCTCCGGGGGACAAAAGCAGCGGCTGACCATCGCCCGGGCCCTTGTCCGGCAGCCGAAGCTCCTGGTCCTGGACGACAGCGCCAGCGCGCTGGACTACGCAACAGACGCCGCTCTGCGCCAGGCCCTGCACCAGCTGCACGATACGACAGTCTTTGTCATCTCCCAGCGCATCGCCAGCGTCCGCCAGGCGGATCAAATTCTCGTTCTCGACGGCGGTGCCCTGGCTGGTTGCGGCGACCATACGGCGCTGCTGGCCAAATGCCCCGTGTATCAGGATATCTATCGCACCCAGTTCACGCAGGACGCGGTGCAGCAGCAAGGAGGGAAGCCCCATGGCTAAAGCTTCTTTCAAACGCTCTGCCCAGCGGGCCAGCCTGGCCCAGCTGCTGCGGCGCATCGGCCGCGCCTGGCCTGCTCTGGTGGTCAGCACCCTGCTGACCGCCGCCACCGTCGTGCTGCAGCTGTATGTTCCCATTCTCTTTGGCGACGCCATCGACCAGATCGCCGGGGCAGGGGAGGTCCATTTTGCCCGCCTCGCCCGTTATCTGCAGGAGATCAGCCTTCTGGTGGCGCTGTCCGCCGTGAGCAACTGGATCTCTAACCGCATCAACAACCGCATCACTTACCGGACGGTTCAGTCCCTGCGGGATGAGAGCATCTGCCACCTGCAAAAGCTTCCGCTCTCTTACCTGGACGGTCACACCGTCGGTGACCTGGTCAGCCGCATCACGGCGGATATCGATGTCATCAGTGACGGCCTGCTGCTGGGCTTTACCCAGCTGCTGACGGGGGGCCTGACCATCGCCGTCACGCTGGTGTTCATGTTCTCTAAAAATCTCTCCGTCTCGCTGCTGGTCGTGGTCCTGACCCCGTTGAGCTTTCTGGTCGCCCGGTTTATCTCCAGCCGCTCGTTCCGGCTGTTCCAGCAGCAGAGCGTGCTGCGAGGCAAGCAGACCGCGCTGGTGGACGAGATGATCGGCGGTCAAAAGCTGGTCCAGGCCTTCGACTATACCGAGACTGCCTCCCGCCGCTTTGCCGCCATCAACGAGGACCTGATGCAATGCAGCCAGCAGGCCGTGTTTTACAGCAGCCTGACCAACCCCTCCACCCGGTTCGTCAACAGCCTGATCTATGCCGGCGTGGCGCTGCTGGGCATCTTCCTGATCCCCGGCGGCAGCCTGACCGTCGGCGGCCTGACGATCCTACTGGCCTATGCCAACCAGTATATGAAGCCGTTTAACGATATCAGCGCCGTCGTTACAGAATTCCAAAATGCGCTGGCCTGCGCAGACCGGATCTTCTCCCTGCTGGCAGAACCGGCAGAGCCGGAGGACGCGCCGTCCGCCGCCATAGCAGCGCCGGAGTCGGTCCGGGGTGCTGTGACGCTGGAGCAGCTCCAATTCAGCTACGACGAGGCCCGCCCCCTGATCACGGACCTGGATCTGACCGTCCAGCCCGGGCAGCGGGTCGCCATCGTCGGCCCCACCGGCTGCGGCAAGACGACGCTGATCAATCTCCTGATGCGCTTTTACGAGCCGGACGGCGGCCGTATCACCGTGGACGGCACACCGGTCACGGCGATGCCCCGGGCCGCACTGCGCCGTAGCTTCGGCATGGTCCTGCAGGATACCTGGATTAAGGGCGGAACCGTCCGGGAGAACATTGCCTTTGGCCGCCCGGACGCACCAGAGGACGCGATCATCCAAGCCGCCAAGGCCGCCCACTGCTGGGGCTTTATCCGGCAGCTGCCCCAGGGGCTGGATACCGTCCTCACCGGCGACGCCATCAGCCAGGGGCAGCGGCAGCTTCTGTGCATTGCCCGGGTCATGCTCTGCCTGCCGCCGATGCTGATCCTGGACGAGGCCACCTCCAGCATCGACACCCGCACGGAGATGCAGATCCAGCAGGCCTTCGAAACGCTGATGCAGGGCCGGACCTCCTTCGTCGTCGCCCATCGCCTTTCCACGATCCAGGACGCCGATATCATTCTGGTTATGCGGGACGGCAAGATCGTCGAGCAGGGGATCCACGCCGCGCTGCTGGCCCGGGGCGGCTTTTACGCGACGCTTTACTACAGTCAGTTCAAGCAGGCCTAAGCCTTGCCGCCGCCAGACTCCCATGCTATACTAGATGGCGGCCAAACCGTTTTTCACCGGAGGAGGGAACCACATGGATTTTAAACTGCACGCGCCTTACCAGCCAATGGGCGACCAGCCCCGGGCCATTGATACGCTGGTCCATGGCCTGAACGCCGGTCTTTCCGAGCAGATCCTGCTGGGCGTGACAGGCTCCGGCAAGACCTTTACCATGGCCAATGTCATCCAATCTGTCAACCGGCCCACACTGGTGCTGGCCCATAACAAAACCCTGGCCGCCCAGCTCTGCGCGGAGTTCAAGGAGTTTTTCCCGGAAAACGCCGTGGAGTACTTCATCTCCTATTACGACTATTATCAGCCCGAGGCTTATATTGCCCATACGGACACATACATTGAGAAGGATTCTTCCATCAACGATGAGATCGAGCGCCTGCGGCATAGCGCAACGTCGTCGCTGTTTGAGCGGCGGGATGTGATCGTTGTGGCCTCCGTCTCCTGCATTTACGGCTTGGGCGACCCCATTGACTATAAGAACATGGTCATCTCCCTCCGCAGCGGGCAGGAGCGCTCTCAGGTGGAGCTGCTGCGCAAGCTGACGGAGATCCGCTATGAGCGCAACGACGTCAATTTCACGAGAAATACCTTCCGCGTCCGGGGCGACACTGTAGAAATTTACCCCACCTACTGGGCCGGGCGGGCCATCCGCGTCGAATTTTTCGGCGACGAGATTGACCGCATTTCTGAGATCAACGCCGTCACTGGGATGCCGAACCGAATCCTGGAGCATGTCGCCATATATCCCGCCAGCCACTATGTTGCCTCAAAGGAAAAAATGCAGCGCGCTATCGTAGAAATTGAACAAGAAATGGAGGAACGGGTCAAATATTTCGAAGAAAATAATATGCTTTTGGAGGCGCAACGCATTCGCCAGCGCACGAGCTACGACATTGAGATGATGCAGGAGATCGGCTTCTGCTCCGGGATCGAGAATTACTCCCGGGTGATCTCCGGCCGCGCCCCCGGCTCCGCGCCGATGACGCTGCTGGACTATATGCCCGACGACTTCCTGCTGATGATCGACGAGAGCCACGTTACGCTGCCCCAGGTGCGGGCCATGTACGCAGGCGACCGCTCCCGGAAGGAGAGCCTTGTTCGCTACGGCTTCCGTCTGCCTTCCGCCTTTGACAACCGCCCTCTGAATTTCGAGGAATTTCAAAAGAAGATCGGTCAGGTCATCTATGTCTCCGCCACCCCGGCGGAGTATGAGCGCAGCCGCGCCGGGCAGGTCGCCGAGCAGCTCATCCGCCCCACCGGCCTGCTGGACCCGGAGGTCTGCGTCCGCCCCATCGCCGGGCAGATCGACGATCTCATTCAGGAGATCCACACTGTGACCGCCCGGCAGGAGCGGGTACTGATCACCACACTGACGAAAAAAATGGCCGAAGACCTGACGGTCTATCTGCAAAAAGCGGGCATCCGCGTCCGCTATATGCACTCCGGCATCGACGCCATGGAGCGCATGGAGCTCATCCGCGACCTGCGGCTGGCGAAATTCGACGTCCTTGTCGGCATCAACCTGCTGCGGGAGGGGCTGGACCTGCCGGAGGTCTCCCTGGTAGCAATCTTAGACGCCGACAAGGAGGGCTTCCTCCGCAGTGAGACCAGCTTGGTCCAGACCATCGGCCGCGCCGCCCGAAACGCCGGGGGCCGGGTCATTCTCTACGCCGACCATATCACCGCCGCCATGCGCAGCGCTATGGACGAAACAGCCCGCCGCCGCAGCTACCAGCAGGCGTATAACGACGCCCACGGCATCGTCCCCAAGACAATCATCAAGGACGTCCGCGCCCTCATTGAGATCTCCAAGGACGCCGGGGCCGACCGCCGCCGCCAGCTGCGGACGAAGGCCGACCGGGAAGCCGAGATCGCCAAGCTGGAAAAGCAGATGAAGGAGGCCGCCCGGATGATGGAGTACGAGTACGCTGCCGTCCTGCGCGACCAGATCATCGCCCTGCGCAAAACCCAGCCCGAGAGCCCCGCCAGCCCGCACCCGAAGCGGAAACCGCCCAAGCATTTTTAAAGAATAAGACCTTGGAAAGCTGTTGGCTCTCCAAGGTCTTGTGCTTTGTTTTATCCCTTTTCCCGCACCGCGTCCCGGTGCAGCGCCTGCAGCGCTTCCAGGCGGCGCGCACCGTCGCCCCGGTCCAGCCGGGTCGCAGCCAGGCAGACCCCATCCGCTAAGCGTTCGACCTGACCACTGACCCAAAGAGCCGCTGCCACATTGGCAAGCAGGACATCCCGCCGGGCATCGTGCACCTCGCCCCGCAGCAGGGCCGTGATCTGCGCCGCCGTCTCGGCGTCCTTCTCCGTCTTTTGCAAAGTCCAGGAGCAGGACCGTAGCCCCAGCGCTGCAGGCGCTACCGTCTGCGCCTGCCAGGCGGTGCCGTCCCAGCGCAGAAGATCTGCCGGGCCGTCCAGCGTGATGCTGTCTGCCCCGTCTGCGCCCTGTACCAGCAACGCCCGCAGGCCGGGGATTTCTGGGATTGCCTCCTGCAAAATCTCCAGCGTCTCCCGATCATGGACCCCAAAAAGCAGATTGGAGATCGTCGCCGGATTCATCAGCGGGCCGATGATCGTCTGGGTCAGCGCCCGGATCTGGGCCTCTGTCTCATCGTTGAGCGTCTGGGCCAGCGACGGGTGAAAGGCCCGGGGGGCCAAAAATGCCGTCTCCGCTGCCGCCAGCTGAGCCCTGGCCTCGGCTTCCGATCCCGCCACGTCAATGCCCAGCGCCGCCAGGACGCCCGCGCTGCCGAAATACCCCGGCACGCTGGTGCGCACCTGCTTGATGACCGGCGCACCCGGCGCTGCCGCCAGCAGTGCGACAGCAGGCGCCAAGCGGCCCGCTCGCTCGCCCGCGCCGGTGGCGGCGATATCCAGCGCCGGACCAAAGGACGCGGCGTCGATGGGTGTGCAGTTGGCCCGCATGGCGTGGGCATAGTCCGCCAGCTCCTGGGGTGTCGGCCCTTTCATCAAAAAGGCCATCTGAAAGCCCAGCACCTGGACCTGGGTCAGCTCCTGGGTCATGATCGCGGCAATGGTCCGCTCCAGCTCCGCCCGGGTCAGGTCCTGCCCCAGCATCAGCTTGTCCATCAAATCTTTATAGAGCATCGGTCGCCCTCCGTTTCGTCATATCATAATACTTATTATAGGGCTGTGTACCCGTTTGTCTAGGGTGCGCGTCGGTTTCCGGCCTTGTGCTTTCCCAGAAAAAATGGTATGATAGCGGAAACGAACGAGAGAACTGCCGTTTTGCTGGTACGTACCGGCAAAGAAGCTATGCTGGGAGGAACCTACATGGAACGAAGATTGCTGGCCGTCGGCGACATCGTCGCCCCCAGCGGCTGCGCCTATTTATGCCGTCAACTGCCCGCGCTGCAGCGCAGGTATGAAATTGATTTCACCGTCGTCAATGGGGAAAACGCCTCTATGCTGGGGCTCACGCCCCAACAGGCGGAGGACATCTTTGACGCCGGGGCCGACGTTATCACCATGGGCAACCACACCTGGGGCCGCCGGGAGCTGGTACCCTATGCCAAAAGCTGCCCGAACCTGCTCCGCCCGGCCAATTATGCACCCCAGGCCCCGGGGCACGGCTGGGGCATCTTTGAAACGGACTTTGGCGACGTCGCCGTCATCGACCTCATCGGCCGCTGTGGGATGGATTACACGCCGGAAAACCCCTTCCTGCAGGTCGAGCGCATTTTAAAGCGCATTGAGACGAAGCTGATCTTCGTTGAGCTCCACGCTGAAGCGACTTCGGAAAAGCTGGCCATGGGCCACATGCTGGCCGGGCGTGTCACCGCCGTCTGGGGGACGCATACCCATGTCCCCACGGCCGACGCCCAGCTTCTGCCCGGCGGCACCGGCTATCTCACAGACCTCGGCATGACCGGCCCGGCCCACTCCATTCTGGGCGTCAAGCCAGCGCAGTCCATCGCAAAATTCCGGGGTGACTTGGCCGGCCGCTACGAGCCCGCGCCAGGGCCCTGCAAACTGGAGGGCGCCATCTTCACCTTTGATGCAGACGCCGGCAAATGCCGCGGCGTCGAGCAGGTCGCTCTCTATGATTGAGCCAATCAAGCTGCTGCACGCGGCGGACCTGCATCTGGATTCGCCCTTTGCCGGGCTGCCGCCGGAGCAGGCGGCGGCGCGCCGCCTGCAAGCCCGCCAGCTGCTGGAGCTTCTCCCCCGCCTCTGCCGCCGGGCGGGCTGCCGCCTGGTGCTGCTGGCCGGGGATCTCTTTGATACCAGCGCAGTCTATCGCGATACCGTCGACCAATTGCGCCAGGCCCTGGCCGAATGCCCGGCGCAGGTTTTTATCGCCCCGGGCAACCATGATCCCATGGGGCCGGACAGCCCTTACCGGCGCTATTCCTGGCCCAGCCAGGTGCATATTTTCACGTCATCCCAGATCGAAACGCTGGACCTGGGCGACTGCACCGTCTCCGGTGCCGCGTTTTGTGATGGGCAGCTGCCCTCCCTGGCGGGCTTTCACGCCCCGCAGGACGGGCGGCCGCATTTCATGGTCCTGCATGGCGACCCCAATGGCCCCGCTTATCGGACGGCCACCCCGGCGGATATCGCCGCCTCCGGCCTGTGCTACCTGGCCCTGGGCCATATCCACCGCCGCGCCGCCTGCCGAACGGAGACCGGCGTCACCTACGCTTGGCCCGGCTGCTTTCTGGGCCGCGGCTTTGATGAAACCGGTCCAAAGGGCGTATACTTAGTACAGGCCGCCCCGCACCAGGTCCAGCTGCACTTTCAAATGCTGGACGCGCCCCGCTATGAAATTCTGGACGTGCCAGCAGCCCGGCTGGCCGATCTGGCAAGCCAGCTGCCCAAGGACAGCACGCGCCATCATTACCGTATCCGCCTGACCGGCGACGGCCCGGCGACGGACCTTGCCGCGCTGCAGGCGCGGCTCGCGCCCCATTTTGCCTCCCTACAGCTGGTAGACGCGACACAGCCGCCGCTGCGCCCCGCAGATGCCGCGGAGGACTCTCTGCGGGGCCTCTTTACCAAGAAGATGCACAGCGCCATCCAGACCGCGCCGGACGCCGCACAGCGGCAGACCCTGGAGCTGGCACTGGAATTAGGGCTGAAGGCCCTGGACGGCCGTGAGGTGACGCTGCCATGATCCTCAAGCGTCTGCAAGCCTCCTTCGGCAAGCTGGACGGCGCCGTACTGACGCTCCAGCCGGGCCTGAATCTCCTGTACGCCCCGAACGAGGGCGGAAAATCTACCTGGTGCGCCTTCCTGCTGGCCATGCTCTACGGCATCGACGCCAGCCAGCGCGACAGCAAGGCCGCCCTGGCAGACAAGCATAAATACCAGCCCTGGTCCGGCAAACCTATGGCCGGGCGCATCGACCTTGTGTGGCAGGGCCGGGCAGTAACCATCGAACGCAGCAGCACACCGAAAGCGCCGTTCTCGGTCTTCCGCGCTTATGATACGGACTCCGGTGTGCCCATCGACAGCCTACAGGCGGCGACCTGCGGCCAGATCCTGACAGGCCTGCCCCGGAGTGTCTTTGCCCGCAGCGTCTTTCTGGCCCAGGAGGCCCACGCGTTGACTTATGACGAGGCTCTGGAGCAGCAGCTGCAGCGCCTTGTCTCGACGGGGCCGCAGGAGGCGACGTTTGCCCAGGCAAAGCAGCAGCTGCAGCAGCTGCAACGCCGCTGCCAGCATCATAAAGCCGGCCTGATCCCTGCCTGCCAGGCGGAGCTGGCCCAGTGTGAGCAGGCCCTGGCCCAGCGCAGCGCGTTGGAGGACGCCTGTGCCCAGCAGCAAAAGCAGCTCGCCCAGCTGGACGACGCCTATCGCGACGCCGCATCCCACTGCGCTGCCCAAACGGAAGCCGCCCGCCAGGATGCCCAGCTGCAAGCGAAGCTGGCAAATGCGCAACTGGCTGCCCTCACGCAGCAGCAGGCCGCGCTGCCGGAAGATGCGCAGCTGCGCCAATGGATGACCCAGCTTGCCGCCGCCCCGGCAGAGCCGCCGCGCCAAAAGCATCGCCGCTGGCCCTTCCTCGCTGCGGCGCTCCTGCTGGCCGTGGCCGCGGCGCTGCTGCGCCGCAGCCTGCCCGCCGCCATCGCCTGCGGCGTTCTGTCCCTGGCCAGCGCCCTGGCCGCGCTGCGGCCTGCCCGACAGATGGCAACAGACCACCTACCAGCCGAGATCGCCGCAGCATTCCCCCAGGCAAAAACGCGCGAGGAAGCCCAGACCGCGATTTTAGACGCCCTGGCGCTGCCCCAACGCCGCGCTCAGGCCGAAGCGCAAGCCCGGCAGGCAGACGCCGCGCTGCAGCTGCTGCAGCTGCTCCCCACGCAGCCGCGCGATGACGCCATGCAGGCCCTGGACGCCCGCCGGACAAGCTGCCGCCAGCAGCTTGCCGCCGATCAGGCGCGTCTGGAAGCCTATCCGCCGCTGCTGCAACTGCAGCAGCAACGAAGCGCACTGACAAAACGGCTAGCGGCGCTCACCCAGCATTACGAAGCCCTCGGCCTGGCACTGGACGCTCTGCAGCAGGCCAGCGATACCCTGCAGGCCCGCTTCGCCCCGCCGCTGCGGCAGCTGGCCGGAACGTATCTGGCCCGGCTGACCGGCACACCACATCGGCAATTAGAGCTGGACCGGCAGCTGCAGGTCCGCCTGCAAGAGCCTGGTGACCCCGTCGCCCATTCCAGCCGCTGCTACAGCGCCGCTACCTGCGACCAGATCTGGCTCGCCCTGCGCCTGGCCATTGCCCAGCTTTTGGCCCCGCCGGAGACGCCCTGTATCCTGGACGACGCCCTGGTCTGCTTTGATGATGCCCGCATGGGCCGCGCGCTGGAGCTGCTCCGGCAGCTGGCCCAGCAGCGTCAGATCCTGCTGTTTACCTGCCAGACGCGGGAGCAGCGTTATCTCGATTCCCTTGATCCCCCGCAGGAAGGAGCCCCCTATGGCAAAGAAAAAGCTACAATCCCCGCTGCCCCCCTATGACCGCCAGAGTCTGCGGCAGCAATTTCACGAGCACAAAGGCAAATTTATCGTCTATTTCACCCTCCGGGCCATCGTCGTCGCGGCGCTGGTGCTCTCCGCCATCCGCGGGCGCTATGAAAACGTCGCCACCTGCGCGCTGACGCTGGTGCTGTTTCTGCTGCCCGCCTTCGTGGAGCGCAACTTCCGGGTCGACCTGCCGGACACGTTGGAGATCATCATCCTCTGCTTTATTTTCGCCGCAGAAATTTTGGGAGAGCTGGCCTGCTGGTATGTCCGCTACACTGGGTGGGACACCCTGATGCACACCATCAATGGCTTTATGGCCGCTGCTGTCGGCTTCTCTCTGGTGGACCTGTTCAATCGCAACAAGCGCTTCCAGCTGGAGCTCTCGCCGCTGTTTTTGGCTCTGGTGGCGTTCTGCTTTTCCATGACCATCGGTATTCTCTGGGAATTTTTTGAATTTGCCATGGATTATTTTTTCCAGACAGACATGCAAAAGGACACCGTCCTGCACGTGATCTCCTCCGTGAAGCTGGACCCGGCCAATAGTAATACCCCCATCGTCATCCGCGATATCACCGACGCCAGCATCAATGGCCAGTCCCTCGGCCTGGGCGGCTACCTGGATATCGGCTTGTATGACACGATGAAGGACCTGTTCGTCAATTTTATCGGCGCGGTCGTGTTCTCTGTCATCGGCTTTTTCTATGTCCGCAGCCGGGGCAAGCAGAAGTTTGCCAAGCATTTTATCCCCGTCGTCGAGCAGGATGCCGCGCCGACAGACCGCGCCCCCAACGAGGGACCGGGCGCATCAGTTTAAGGATTTTTAACGCGCTTTTCATTGACGCGTTTGCCGTAACGTGGTAATATATTTGTAAGGACTGCCGGGCCCGTCCAAGCCCCGCGCCCAAAGGAAAGAGGCAGTTTTATGCACGACGAATTGACAAAACAGGACATTCGCTTAATGCAGCAGGAGCTGGAAGACCGGATTCAAAACCAGCGGCCCGTCCTTTTAGAGGAGGTCAAGCGCTGCCGTGAATTTGGCGACCTGAGCGAGAATTTTGAATACAAAGAAGCCAAGCGTGCCAAAAACCGCAACGAAAGCCGCATCCGCTACCTGCAAAATATGATTAAAACCGCCCATTTGATCGACGAAGCCCCCAAACAGAGCAGCGTCGTCGGGCTGTTTGACAAGGTGGTCCTCTACTTTGAAGAGGACGAGATGGAGCAGACCATCCAGGTCGTCACCACGATCCGGACCGACCCGGACCAAGGCCTGATTAGCAAGGAATCCCCCCTGGGCAAGGCCGTCCTCGGCCGCTGCGTCGGCGACAGAGTCGAGGTCCAGGTCAGCCCTCAGTATCACTACGCCGTTCTCATCCGCGCCATCACGCAGGCGGAGGACGACGGCTCCGCCCCGATTTTACCCTTCTGACTGCCGGCACGTCCGGCGCATCCTAGAGAGAAAGGTGGCGTATCTCCTTGGCGCTGCAAAAGAATTTGTTTGAGTATCTCGAACACTCAGCTGCGCAATATGGCGACAAAGTCGCCTTTGCCGACCCAAAAAATGCCTACACCTTCCGGTCATTGCTGCACGCTGCCGAAGCCATCGGCACGTTTATCATGACCCGGACCAACGCCTTGAATCGGCCCATCGCCATTCTGGTCGAGCGCTCCTCCCTGAGCCTGGCCGGGTTTATGGGGATTTTGGCCAGCGGCAACTATTACGTCCCCATTGACCGGGATATGCCGCCCCGCCGCTTGGAGATGATCCTGCGGCAGCTGCGCCCCGCCGCCCTGCTGGGCCCCCGGGACGCGGAGGAGGATATGGACCATTTTGCCGCCATGTGCCCGGTCTTCACCCTGGAGGAAGCCCAGCGGGCCAACCCGGTAACGATGTTCCTGACGGCCCGCCGTCAGATGGTCCTGGATATCGACCCGGCCTATGTTATCTATACCTCCGGCTCCACCGGCGCGCCCAAGGGGATTGTGATCTCCCACCGGGCCGTCATTGATTTCACCGAGTGGATGGCCGATACGTTCCGCTTCACCGATGAAGACATTCTCGGCAACCAGGCGCCCTTCTACTTTGACCTCTCCGTCAAGGATATTTACCAGGGTCTGCGCTGCGGCTGCACTGTCCATATCTTCCCGCAGGAATACGTCCTGCTGCCGGAGCGGCTGCTTGCCTTTGCCGACGACTACGGCATCACCTCCTTTATCTGGAGCACCAGCTCGTTTAACCAGCTGGCAAACTCCGGCGCGCTGGCCAAGGCCGCACCCCGCTGGCTCAAGCGCGTCATCGTCGGCGGTGAGCCAATGCGGGCCCGGGAGCTGAATATCTGGAGGGCCGCCTTGCCGGACGTGCAGTATGTCAATCTCTACGGCCCGACGGAAGTCACTGTCGACTGCACCTATTATATCGTCAACAAGGAATTTGCCGACGATGAGATGATCCCCATCGGCCGTCCATGCCTGAACAAGCAGGTCATGCTGCTGGATGACGATCTCAACTTCGTCAAGCGCGGCCAGATCGGTGAGATCTGCGTCCGTGGTATCGGCTTGGCCAAGGGCTATTATAACGACCCGGACAAAACAGCCGCCGCCTTTATTCAAAACCCCGCCTCCGCCTATCCGGACCTCATTTACCGGACCGGCGACCTGGGCATTATGGACAAACGGGGCGTCATGCGCTTCTGCTCCCGGAAGGACGGGCAGATCAAGCATATGGGCTACCGCATCGAGTTGGGCGAGATCGAAGCTGTCCTGTGCAGCCTGTCTGAGATCAAAAACGCCGTCTGCCTGTATCAGGACGATACGGACCAGATCATATGCATCTACGACGGGCCCATTGACGAATCCCGCATTCTCTTCCGGCTGCGGCACACCGTGCCCAATTACATGCAGCCCAACCGGTTCATCCACCTGGAGCAGATGCCCTTTAATGCCAACGGCAAAATCGACCGAGCCATGCTCAAGAGCCGCTACATCACCCAGTCCCATCTGGAAAGCACGCCGGATGCCCACCCTGCGCCGCAATAATAAAGTTTCAGATTAGACATAGTAAAAAACACAGGCAAGTGCTTGACTTGCCTGTGTTTCTTTCTTCTGTATTTCCCGCTCAGCGGTTCTGAAAAAAGCCACTGTCGGCCATAGAGACAAAATCGTTATCTGCCACGATGATATGGTCCACCAGCTGGATACCCACAGCGTCCAGCGCGGTCTCTAAACGGCGGGTTGTTGCCTCGTCCTCCCGGGAGGGCAGCGCAATGCCGCTGGTATGGTTATGGGCCAGGACGACGGACGTTGCATTGACCGCAAGCGCCGTCTCCACGATGCGCCGCACGGAGATCTCCGCCGCGTTGACGCTGCCGCGGGAGAGCATCCTGCAGTCCAGCACCTTGCACTTGGCATCCAGGCTCAGCAGATATACCTGCTCTTCCCGGGCACCGAAGAAATACGGGATCAGATACGCGCCGCAGCGCTCGGTCGAGTTCAGGATCTTCTCCTGGCGTGTCTGGTCGATAAAATATCTTCTGCCTAGCGCCGGGATAGCATGCAGCAGGACCGCCGCATGTTCCGAGATCCCCGGCACCTGCTGCAGCTGCTCCGGCGACGCGTTGAAAACCGCCGAAAGAGAACCGAATTGTTCCAGCAGCGCATGGGCCAGCGGGTTCGTATCACGCCGGGCAATCGCATAGAACAGCAGCAATTCCAGGCAGTTGACGTCCGAGAGGCTGTCCAGCCCTGCCTCCAAAAATTGCCGCTTCAGCCGCTGACGGTGTCCCGCATGAACATTGCCTTCCTTTTCCATGCTCTCTCCTTTACAGCACGCCCCGCAGGTATTTCCCGGTATAGCTGGCCGGATGCTGCGCGATTTCCTCCGGCGTACCCGCCGCGACGATAGTCCCGCCGCCGGTGCCGCCCTCAGGCCCCAGATCAATGATATAATCCGCCGTCTTGATGACATCTAGGTTATGCTCGATGACCAGGACGGTATTGCCCAACTCCACCAGGCGCTGCAGGACCTCCGTCAGCTTATGCACATCGTAGGTGTGCAGCCCCGTCGTCGGTTCGTCGAGAATATAGATCGTCGAGCCCGTGGCACAGCGGGAGAGCTCCGTCGCCAGCTTGACCCGCTGGGCTTCGCCGCCGGAGAGGGTCGTGGAGCTTTGGCCCAGCTTGATATAGCCCAGGCCGACTTCTACCAGCGTCGCCACCTTGCGGCGGATCTTGGGTAGGTTTTCAAAAAATTCCAGTGCCTCATCGGCGGTCATATCCAGAATATCCGCAATACTCTTCCCCTTATAGAGCACCTCCAGCGTCTCCCGGTTATACCGGCGGCCACCGCAGGCCTCACAGGGGACATAAATATCCGGCAGGAAATGCATCTCGATGCGCACCAGCCCATCGCCGCTGCAGGCCTCGCAGCGGCCGCCCTTGACATTGAAGGAGAAGCGCCCCGGGCCGTAGCCCCGGGCCTTCGCCTCCGCCGTCGCGGCAAACAGGTCGCGAATGTCATTGAACAGGCCAGTATACGTCGCCGGATTCGACCGGGGCGTCCGCCCAATGGGGCTCTGGTCGATGGCGATGACCTTGTCCAGATGCTCGATGCCTTCAAAATGGTCGTGCCGTCCGGCCCGCAGCCGGGCCCGGTTCAGCTTTGCCGCCAGCTTTTTATAGAGGATCTCATTGACCAGGCTGGATTTACCAGATCCGGAAACGCCGGTTACGCAGGTAAACGTCCCCAAGGGGATGGCGATGTCGATATTTTGCAGATTGTTCTCCCGGCAGCCGAAGGCCTTGAGCCAATGCCCGTTGCCGCTGCGCCGCTGCGCCGGGACAGGGATCCTCCGCACGCCGGACAGATACTGCCCCGTGATGCTTTCCGGCGTGGCAATGATCTTCTCCAGCGGCCCTGCCGCGACAATACTGCCGCCATGGACACCCGCACCGGGGCCGACGTCCACGATAAAATCCGCCGCCCGCATGGTATCCTCATCGTGCTCGACGACGATCAGGGTATTGCCCAGGTCCCGCAGGCGCTTTAATGTCGCCAGCAGGCGGTCATTATCCCGCTGGTGCAGGCCGATGGACGGCTCATCGAGGATATACAAGACTCCCATCAGCGACGAGCCGATCTGCGTCGCCAGCCGGATGCGCTGGCTCTCGCCGCCGGAAAGGGTCCCGGCGGCCCGGGCCAGGGTCAGGTACTCCAGGCCCACGTCCTTCAAAAAGCCCAGCCGCGACCGCAGCTCCCGCAGGATCTGGTCGGCGATCATCGCCTGGGCGCCGGTCAGGTGCAGGTCGTTCACAAACGCCAGTGCCTGTGTCACCGGCAGGCGGCAGAAATCGGCAATGCGCATCCCGCCGACCGTCACCGCCCGAGAGATCTCCGAAAGGCGGTCACCATGGCATGCCGGGCAAGGCTGGGCCGCCATATAGGACTCCAGCTCCTTGCGCATCGCGTCAGACTGGGTCTCCCGCAAGCGGCGCTCCAGATTTGGCAGAACGCCCTCAAAGGGCTGCTCCAGTGTCCCCCGGCCATTGCCGCGGGAGTAGTGCAGCTGCAGCTTTTCCTTGCCAGTGCCGTATAAAATCGCCTGCAGCCCCGCTTTGGGCAGCTTGTTGATCGGGTCCTGCAGGGAGAAGTGGTATTTTTCCGCCAGGGCTTCAAAATACATCCGCGCGATGGAATCTGACTTGACGCTGTTCCAGCCGCTGGCCTCGATGCCGCCGTCCCAGATTGAACGGCTCGGGTCCGGGATAACCAGCTCCGGGTCAGCCTTTTGCAGAAAGCCCAGGCCGGTACACGCCGGGCAGGCGCCATAGGGATTGTTGAAGGAGAACATCCGGGGCGAAAGCTCCTGCAGGCTCACGCCGCAGTCGTCGCAAGCGTAATTCTGGGAGTACAGCGTCTCCGCGCCGCTGCCTGGCTCCTGGATGATGACCAGACCGCCGCTGCGGGCCGTGGCCGTCTCGATAGAGTCGGCCAGCCGGCGGCGGATATCGCCCCGCATGACCAGCCGGTCCACGACCAGCTCGATGTGATGCTTTTTATTCTTATCCAGCGTGATCTCTTCGGAAAGATCGTATAAGCTGCCGTCCACCCGGACGCGGACAAAGCCGCTGCGCCGCGCATCCTCCAGGACCTTGCTGTGCTCGCCCTTTTTCCCCCGGATGACCGGAGCCAGGACCTGAAATTTCGTTCCCTCCGGCAGCAGCCCGACCTTATCGACGATCTGGTCGATGGTCTGGCGGCGGATCTCCTTGCCACAGCGCGGGCAATGGGGCGTGCCGACCCGGGCCCAGAGCAAGCGCAGGTAATCGTAGATCTCTGTGACCGTCCCTACGGTGGAGCGAGGGTTTTTTGAAGTCGTCTTCTGGTCGATGGAAATGGCAGGGGAGAGGCCATCAATGGAATCCACATCCGGCTTGTCCATCTGCCCCAAAAACTGCCGGGCATAGGAGGAGAGGGACTCCACGTAGCGCCGCTGCCCCTCGGCAAAGATCGTATCAAACGCCAAGCTGGATTTTCCCGAGCCGGACAAGCCGGTGAACACGATCAGCTTATCCCGCGGCAGGTCCAAATCGACATTTTTCAGGTTGTTCGCTCTGGCGCCGCGGATGGAAATTTTATCTAGCATACAGGAAAGCCTCCTGGGTCGTAAGTTGTTTTACCGCAAAATAAGCAGCATTTCAACAATTTATTATACCACGCTTCCGGCCTGGCGACAACTGGAAAATTGCAGGAAATATATGATTACTACAACCCAAAAAGGCAGAAAAAACAGCGCCGCGGCCAGACACCCGAAGGCCCCTGCGCCGCAGCGCCGCTTCCTGTGCGATCCACGCGATAAGATCAACGCACCAAATCGTCCATATTGTAAAGCCCCGCGGGCTTGCCCTGCAAAAAGGTCGCCGCATCCAGCGCACCGTCGGCAAACAGCGCCCGGTCGTGGGCTTCGTGCTTGAGGATGATGGTCTGGGTCCCCGTCGAGATCTGCACCTCGTGGATGCCGACAATCTCACCTCGCCGGATGGCGTGAATGCCGATCTCGCCCTCCTCCCGGGGGCACATGCCGCTGCGCCCGCAGTGATTCTGCGCCGCCGGGCGGCTCTCCCGGATGGCGTCGGCCAGCATCAGAGCCGTCCCGCTGGGGGCGTCCAGCTTGTGCCGGTGGTGGGTCTCGACGATCTCAATATCCGCGTCAGGGAACACCGCCGCCGTCTTCTTTGCCAGACTGCACAGCAGCGCGATGCCCAGGGACATATTGCCGCTGTAAAACACCGGGATCTTTTTCCCCGCCGCTTCGATCAGGGCCCGCTCCTCAGGCGTATGCCCCGTCGTCGCGACGATGACCGGCGTATTGACGGCCTGGGCATACGTCAGCAGCTCCGTCACCGCGCTGTGGTGGGAAAAGTCGATGATAATATCCGCCTGCGGCGCTGCATCAAAGCTCTGCAGGACGGTCTCGCCGTCGCCCCGCGGGTCCACGGCGGCGGCCAGTGTGTAACGTTCCGGCTGCTGGGCGATAAGCCGCAGCAGCGTCTGCCCCATGCGCCCGCAGGCGCCATTTACGATAATTCTCATTGAATCAACCCCTGTTCCCGCATCAGCCGCAGCAAAACTTCCGCATGGGCCTGCTCCATGCAGGTCAACGGCAGCCGCAGCGAATTTTCACCAAAGCCCATGGCAGCCATCGCTGCCTTGACCGGGATCGGGTTGACCTCGCTGAACAGCGCGTTGATGAGCGGCAGATAGTCGCATTGCAGCTTAGCTGCCCCGGCGATGTCCCCGTCCCAGAAGCGATCGCAGATCTCCCGGGTCTGGCGGGGCATCAGGTTTGAGAGGACCGAAATGCACCCTGCGCCGCCCATGGCCAGGATCGGCACGAGCTGATCGTCATTGCCGGAGTAGAGGTCCAGCTTGCCCCGCAGCAGCGACTGGGTCTCGACAACGCTGGAGATATCGCCGTTGGCTTCCTTGATGCCCCGGATATTCTCATGCTCCGCCAGCTTCAGATAGGTCTGCGGCTGGATATTGCAGCCCGTGCGGGAGGGGACGTTGTAAACGATCATCGGCTTCGTGCTGGCATCGGCAATGGCGTAGAAGCTCTCGACGAGACCCCGCTGGGTGGCCTTGTTATAGTACGGCGTGACGACGAGCATTGCGTCCGCGCCTACGTCGCAGGAATACTTCGTCAGGTTGATGGCGTAGTTCGTATCGTTGCTGCCTGTCCCGGCGATGATGACCGTCCGGCCCGCAGCTCGCTCCACGGCAAAGCGAATGCACGCCTTGTGCTCTTCGTCGGAAAGGGTCGAGCCTTCGCCGGTGGTACCGCAGATGACTAGGGCGTCGATCCCGTTTTCGATCTGCCAGTCGATCAGGCGGCCGAAGGTATCATAGTCCACCTCACCGTTGCGAAACGGGGTAATCAACGCGGTAGCGATGCCTCTGAAAATCGAATCTGTCATAATTTTGTCCTCCTTCTGGTGAGAAAATATAAGAAAAAGCAGCTCACATCCTCGCGGATCAGCTGCTCTGCATTCCCTGTTGCACCGCCAGGCGGCCAAATGGGCACGATCCGGCGATCCAAATTGAAACGATAGCACTCCGCAGTGATGCGACAGTCCGGCAGCTATTAGTTTACCGGCCCAGCACAGCTCCGCTGTATCCGAAGCTGCCTTCGGCAACGCGCCCCTTTCCGCAAGCCAACGGGATACAGCCCCTTCCAGCTCGTTTACTCATCACGCGATGCGCCTCTATCATTAGCCAATATATTACCATCTTTTTTCCCCAATTGCAATGTATTTTTTCAAAAACAGTGAAAAAAATACATTGCATCCAGGCTTTTCTTTTGTCTATTTCCGTAAAACGCGCTTCACGGCCGGTACAGCCGGGCCAGCTGCTCCCAGAAATCCGCGCCCCGCTGCAGCGCCGCCTCATCAAACTGGAAGTCCGCCGCGTGCAGCGCCGGCGCCGGGCCGACGCCCAGGAAGAAGAACATCCCCGGCAGCTGGCGCTGATACCAGGAAAAATCCTCCGTGATCATCACCGGCGCATCCAGCTGCACAAACTCCAGCCCGCTGGCAAGCACCCGGTCAAACAGCGCGTCGGGGTTCATCACCGCCGGATAGCCGTCGTTCATCGTGACCTCGACCTGGCAGCCCATCTTCTGCGCAACATCGCGGCCAATGGCGCGGATGCGCGCCTGCAGGCCAGTAAAAATCTCATCCTGGAACGCCCGCAGGCTCCCTTCCAGGACAGTATGGGCGCTGACGGCATTGCGCACCGTCCCGCTCTCCATGCGGCCGAATTTACACAGGCGGAACACCTCCGGCGGCAGTGCGTCCACCGCCGCCATGACCTGCTGGTAAAAATCCACCCCGGCAGCCAGGGCATCAATGCCCTCCGCCGCTTTGGCAATATGAGCGGAGCGCCCGGTGATCTCCACCGTCACCTCGCAGGAGCGGCTCATCATCTCATTCCTGCGGCTGGCGATGACCCCCGACGGCAGATCCGGCCACAGGTGCATCCCAAAAATCGCCTCTATGCCATATTCCTGGAAGATCCCCGTCTGGCACAGGTCTCGTGCGCCGCCGGTCGTCTCCTCCGCGGGCTGGAAGACCAGCAGGATATTCTGCGGCAGCGCCACCATCCGGTCCAGGCGGCGGGCCAACTCCAGCAGCATTGCCATATGGGCATCGTGGCCGCAGGCGTGCATTTTCCCCGGGTGGTGTGAGGCAAAGGGCAGCCCCGTCTGCTCCTGGACCGGCAGCGCGTCGGCATCGGAGCGGAACGCAATGGTGTGCTCCGCGCCGAAGTCAAAATACGCGCACAGTGCCCCCGCCATGGGCCGTAGCAGGCGGCAGCGCAGCGGGGCCAGGGCAGCAGTCAGATAGGCCAGCGTCTCCGGCAGCTGCCGGTCCAATTCCGGGATCTGGTGCAGTGCCCGGCGGTCTTCGATTATTTGCAGCATAGTTCCTCCTTTTCCGGCGCGGGCGGAGGAATAATAGTGGAAATTCCCGCCGGGCCGTGCTATGATAAAGATACGAGAGCTGAATCAAACGCAGGATGCGCTTTGACCCGGGCTCCGTATCAAAATCGACTTCTAAACTTCACAAAGGGGCAATGGCTTATGAATGCACAGGAAATCATTGAATACATCCGCACATCCGAGAAGAAGACCCCCGTCCGGGCATTTTTACAGGAGACCAAGCCAGTCGAATTCCCGAACGCCCAGGTGTTTGCTGCCGGGTCTGGGACGAAGATCGTCTTCGGCGACTGGAAGGATATCGGCCCAGTGCTGGAAGCCCACGCGGGCGATATCGCCCAACTGGTCATTGAGAACGACTGCCGCAATTCCGCCATCCCCATGCTGGACCTCAAACCCATCAACGCCCGCATCGAGCCGGGCGCGATCATCCGGGAAAATGTCGAGATCGGCGATAACGCCGTCATTATGATGGGCGCGATCATCAATATCGGCGCGATCATCGGTGCAGGCACCATGATCGACATGGGCGCTGTCCTGGGCGGGCGCGCGACCGTCGGCAAAAACTGCCATGTCGGCGCGGGCGCTGTCTTGGCAGGCGTCGTCGAACCGGCCAGCGCGACGCCGGTTATCATTGAGGACGATGTGCTCATCGGTGCCAACGCCGTCGTGATCGAAGGGGTCCATGTCGGCAAGGGCGCTGTCATTGCCGCCGGGGCCGTCGTGGTAAACGATGTCGAGCCGGGCGCCGTGATGGCTGGTGTCCCCGCCCGGAAAATCAAAACGAAGGACGAGAAGACCGCCGGGAAGACCGCGCTGGTCGACGCCCTGCGGGCCCTGTAACGCCCCCGTGCCGCCGATCCTGTTTGCCCATATCATAGAGAGAAACCACGCTCTTGTCAAGCAATGATGGGAACTTCCCGGCAAAACTGCACACAGATTCTACTCCTAACCAAAGCGCGCACCGGCATGCCCGGTGTGCGCTTTTCGCGTGTCTAAACAAATCAAATCCGTCCCAGAGCCAGCAGAGCAGCCGGAGAAATACTGCCTTCTTTTGCGCCCACGCTTGACAGTATAGTATATATATGGTTTATAATATTATTATACTATCACTTTGCAGAAAGCGAGGAAGAATAATGGCAAAGACGCTGCTCCGAAACGCCCGGGCAATTGTCAGCTGCGACGAACGCGACCGGGTCTATGAACACTGCGATCTTCTGATCGAAGGCCAAGAGATCCTTGAGATCGCCCCGCATATCTCCTGCGAAAGTGCCCAGGTCATCGACGCCGCCGGTAAGCTGATCTACCCGGGCCTTGTCAATACGCACCACCATTTTTTCCAGACCTTTATCCGCAACCTGACCACCATCGACTACCCGAATATGACCGTCCTGGAATGGCTGGACGTCTTTTTCCAGGCTGTCCGCTATGTCGACAGTGATGTCATGTACTATTCCGCCCTGACCGCCATGGCAGACCTGGTCAAGCACGGCTGCACCACCGCCTTTGACCACCAATACTGCTTCAATGCCCGCACTGGCAAGGCGTCGATCGACCGGCAGATGGAGGCAGCTCAGCAGATCGGCATCCGCTATCATGCCGGACGCGCAACGAACACCCGTCCCATGTCCGACGGCAGCCCCATTCCTGACGATATCCGTGAGGACACCGAGACCTTTATCGCCCACACCCGCACGCTCATCGAAAAATACCATGACGCAAGCCCCTTCTCCATGCGGCAGATCGTCATTGCCCCCTGCCAGCCCATGAACTGCGCCGCAGACTGTTTCACCGCCTCCGTTGCCCTGGCCAAGGAGACCGGCTGCCGCCTGCACACCCACCTGGGGGAGGGCGAAAACGAATTTATGCAGGCCCGCTATGGGATGCGCACCCTGGAATGGTGCCGCTGTCTGGGCTTTTTGGGTGAAAATGTCTGGTTTGCCCACTGCTGGGAGCTGACGCCGGAGGAATACAAAATAATTGGCGATTATGGTGCGGGCGTCTCCCACTGCCCCGCACCGGCCATCCTTAGCGGCTTCCCGATCCTGCCCATGAAGCAGATGCTGCGTGACGGGGTCTGCCTCAGCCTGGGCTGCGATGGCTCGGCCACCAACGACTCGTCCAACCTCCTCGACTCCATCCGCACCGCCTATTATATGCAGTGCTATTTCGGCAAGGAGCGGGGCGGCGCAGTCACCGCGTATGATATTCTAAAAATTGCCACCGCAGGCGGCGCAAAGACCCTGGGCCGCAGCGACTTGGGCTCCCTGGCCCCCGGCAAAGCCGCAGACCTGTTTATGATCGACGGGACAACGCTGGAGCTTGTCGGCGCGACCCACGACCCCAAAAATCTCATCGGCCGCGTCGGCCTGACTGGCAATGTCGCCATGACGATGATCGGTGGCAAAATCGTCTTTGACGGTGTCAAGCTCACCGGCATTGATGAGCGCCGCCTGGCTGTTGAGGCAGACAGAGCTCACGAAAGCGCCCTGCGCTCCCAGTGCCCAGTTTTTCAGAAAGCCGGGGGCTGAGCCATGCGGGAATACCTGAATGTCGGGCAGATGAGCGCGCTGTTCCATCTCAACAAGCAGACGCTGCAATACTACGACCGAGAGAAAATTTTCTCCCCGGCCTATCGCAATCCGGAGAACAACTACCGCATGTACCGCTTCGACCAGGTCTACGGCCTGGCCCTCATCTGCTATCTGCGAAAACTGGGCTTTTCCATCGCCCAGGTCAAGAAGTATCTCGATCTGCACGACCGCAGCAGTGCGATCCAGGAGCTGAAAATGCAGTCGGCACTCCTACAGCAGCAATGCCAGAAAATGCTGGCCATGGATGAGGTTCTGCAGCGCAAGCTCCAATATGTTGAGCAGCAGCTCGAGCAGATGGCGTTGGGTCAGGCTTCGATCCAGACGCTGCCGGAGCGAAAATACATCCCCCTGGGGGAGGAGGCAACGCTATACCAAAACGAGATCTTCTATTTTTACCCGACCATCGCCTTTGTCCAGGATGCGCCGTCAGGCCAACCCCGGATCTCCTTCGGCGCTTATCTGGAGCCCTCCCAGTCCGTCCCGGTGCGTTATCTGAAACAGGTCGAGACACTGCCCGCCATGCAGATGCTCTGCGCCCACTTCCGGGGCACGTATCCCGATGCCATCGACTTTGGCTGCCAGCTCCGCCTCGCCCATCCCGAGCTGCCACTGTCCGACGATGCGCTGCATTTCAATATCGTCGACCAATTTATTGAAACGGCACAGGAGAATTATATTACAGAAATTCAGATTCCCATTCTAGACGCTTGACCGCACTGGCTGCCCCGGCCCAAGCCCTGCCGTTCTGCACGCGCAGGCCCTGGGCCGGGCGCTTTTTGCCGCGATGGCATAATAGAAAAAGGGCGCGCTGCAGCGAGTCTGCAGCGCGCCCAGATGCGGAGAAGCACCAGCCTGACCGGTCGCCCGCCCCTATTCGGGCATCCAGTGGACCGGTGCGGCAGCCCGGTGTGAGCGGGAAACCGGGCCGCAGGCGGCATCGCCGCCAAAGGAGATTGGGAGAACACAGGAAGCAAGCCTGTCATAAGCTGCCAATCGCATTGCGCAAAAAGTGCAATGTCCAGGAAGAACAAACATGATCCGCGCGTCTGACATGCGCTCTCACCCGCCGCCAAAGTCTCCGTGCCTTTGTAGGCCAAAGCGGAACCAGGGGGTGCTGCCCCACCGGTACGGCAGCCTCGGCAGCGCCTCCCATTTATGCGCCGCTCTGATTCGCCGTTTTCCGTTTTGCTTGGCTTCTATCTGCAGTGTACTGCATATACCAACTATATTGTCAACCCCTTTCTCGGTTATTTTTACGTCAAAACAAGATAATACCCGTTTTCGATTGGACAAATTCACGAAGCTATGGTAAAATCGAGCCATCAAACTACAAAGGAAAGGGCGGCATTTTTTATGGCACAGCAGGAAAGCTACGTCGGCAAGATCAATCGAAAGCTTGCAAACAAGCGCCGGATCATTGAAGCAGCCTCCGGGCGGGAAAAAGCGGATCTGGTCCTGAAAAACGCAACGTATGTCAACGTATTCTCCAACGAACTATGCACGGCAAATATCGCCTGCGCCAATGGGCTGATCGTCGGCATCGGCGACTATGCCGGGGAGCAGGAGTTGGACCTCACCGGTAAGATCGTCTGCCCCGGGTTTCTGGATGCCCACATCCACCTGGAGAGCAGCATGGTTTCCCCGACAGAATTTGTCAAAGCCGTCCTGCCCCACGGGACGACGACCGTCGTCACAGATCCCCACGAGATCACCAACGTCATGGGGACAGACGGTATCGAGTATATGCTCCAGGCAACAGAGGGCCTGCCGGTGGATGTGCGGTTCATGCTGCCCTCCTGCGTCCCGGCCACGCCGATGGACGAAGCCGGGGCGACGCTGGACTACCGGACCATCGACATGTTCTATGACTATCCCCGTGTCCAGGGCCTGGCGGAGATGATGAATTACATCGGCGTCATCCGGGGTGATGAGGAGGTCATCAAAAAGATCGTCGCCGCCCAGGCACATCATAAAAAGATCGACGGCCATGCCCCGGGCCTGACCAGCAAGGAGCTGGATACCTATATCGCCGCCGGTGTCTACTCCGACCACGAGTGCGCCACCCTGGACGACGCGCTGCGGAAGCTCCAGCGGGGCCAGTTTATCATGATCCGCGAGGGCACTGCCGCCCGGAATCTCGAGGCGCTGGCGCCGCTGCTCAACTGGAAATACCATGAGCGCTGCATGTTCTGCTGCGACGACCGGCACCCCAATGATCTCCTTTCCAAGGGCCATATCGACGATATCATCCGCCAAGCCATCAACCGCTACGGCGTCGACCCGATCATCGCCGTCAAGGCTGCCTGCCATCACGCGGCCCGCTACTTCCTGCTCAATAACCGGGGTGCCATCGCCCCCGGCTACCTGGCAGACCTGGTCGTCGTGGATAATTTCCAGGATTTCCAGGTTGAAAAGGTCTTTAAAAAGGGAAAATTGATGTTCGACGGCCAGCAGGTCGCCCCGTTCGATCCCCCGCAGATCGACCCGCACCTGGTCGCCCAGGCGCACCACACGTTCCGCGTCGCCCCCCTCACGGCGGACGACTTTGCAACCCCGCGCCAGCGTGCCATGCTCGGCATGGTCCCCGGTGAGATCATCACGACAGACAACGGCTATGCCGACCATATCGACCCCGCGCAGGATATTCTGAAGATCGCCGTCATCGAGCGCCACAAGGGCACCGGGCACATCGGCCTGGGCTATTTGCAGGGCTACGGCCTGAAATCCGGCGCGGTGGCGACCTCAGTCTCCCACGACAGCCATAATATCATCGTCGTCGGCGCAAACGAGGCGGATATGGCCTTTGCCGCCAACCAGGTCGTCGCATCCGGCGGCGGCATCGTCGTGGCGGACGGAGGCCGCATCACCGGCCAGGTCGTGCTGGAGATCGCAGGGCTGATGAGTGAGGGCAGCCTGCCCCAGGTCAACGCGCGGCTGGAGCAGGCGAAGGCCGCCGCTTTCCGCCAAGGCGTCAACACCGGGATCGACCCGTTTATGACGCTCTCGTTCATGTCCCTGCCGGTCATTCCCCAGCTGCGGCTGACGACCCGGGGCGTGATCGACGTGGCAACGCAGCAATATCTGTGACGCAGGCGCTTTACAAAGGGCGGAAATCCCGGTATAATGGAAAAAACAAGAATTCGGCGCGCCTTGCGCCTATGAGGTGAACCACTTGACAGATCGCGCAAAAATCAGAAATTTTTCGATCATTGCCCATATTGATCACGGCAAATCCACCCTGGCGGACCGCCTGCTGGAGGAGTGCAATACCATCGACAAGCGGGAAATGGAGGACCAGATCCTGGACTCCATGGACCTGGAGCGGGAGCGCGGCATCACGATCAAAGCCCGCGCCGTCCGCCTGCAGTACCAGGCCGACGACGGCGAGACCTATATCCTGAACCTGATCGACACGCCGGGCCACGTGGACTTCAACTACGAGGTCTCCCGGAGCCTGACAGCCTGCGAGGGCGCGGTCCTTGTCGTGGACGCCTCCCAGGGCGTCGAGGCCCAGACGCTGGCCAACACGTATCTGGCCATCGACAACGACCTGGAGGTCCTGCCGGTCATCAACAAGATTGACCTGCCCGCTGCCCGGCCCCAGGAGGTCAAGCAGGAGGTAGAGGATATCATCGGCATCCCCGCCATGGACGCGCCGGAAATCTCCGCCAAAAATGGGATCAATATTCACGCTGTGCTGGAAATGATCGTGCACGGCGTCCCCGCCCCCCAGGGCGACCCGGCTGCGCCGCTGCAGGCGCTGATCTTTGACAGCCAGTACGACTCCTACCGGGGCGTCGTCGTCTATCTGCGCGTCATGAACGGTACGATGCGGCCGGGCATGGAGGTTCGGATGATGGGCACCGGCGCAGTCTATAAGATCGTCGAGGTCGGCTATCTCAGCCCCCGGGGCATGATCGCCGCGCCGGAGCTGGGTGCCGGTGAGGTCGGCTATCTGACGGCCTCCATCAAGACGATCTCCGACACCCGGGTCGGCGATACCGTCACGGGCCTGGAAAACCCGGCGGCCGAAGCGCTGCCCGGCTATAAAACCGTCCAGCCCATGGTCTTCTCCGGCGTCTACCCCGCCGACGGCTCCAAATACGACGACCTGCGGGATGCGCTGGAAAAGCTGAAGCTGAACGACGCCTCCATGAGCTATGAGCAGGAAAATTCCATTGCCCTGGGCTTTGGCTTCCGCTGCGGCTTTTTGGGGCTGCTCCATATGGAGATCATCATGGAGCGCCTGGAGCGGGAGTTTAACCTCGACCTGATCACGACAGCGCCGAACGTCGTCTACCGCGTAACGAAGACCGACGGCACAACCGTCGAGGTCTACACGCCGCTGAACTACCCCGATCCGGCGGAGATCCAAGAGGCGCAGGAGCCGTTTGTCAAGGCCAGCATCATCACACCGCCGGAGTACGTCGGCAATATCATGGAGCTGTGCCAGCAGCGCCGGGGTGAGTACCAGGATATGACCTATCTCGACCAGAGCCGCGTTGAGCTGCACTATCTCATGCCCCTCAACGAGATCATCTACGATTTCTTCGACTCCCTCAAATCCCGCACCCGGGGCTACGGCTCTCTGGACTATGAGCTCTACGGCTACCGGACCAGCAAGCTGGTCAAGCTGGATATTCTGCTCAACGGCGATGTTATCGACGCGCTGTCCTTCATCCTCTTTGCCGACAGTGCCTACGCCCGTGCCCGGAAGATCTGCGAAAAGCTGAAGGAGAACATCCCCCGCCAGATGTTTGAGATTCCGGTGCAGGCCGCCGTGGGCGGCAAGATCATCGCCCGAGAGACCATCAAAGCCCTCCGCAAGGACGTCCTGGCCAAGTGCTACGGTGGTGACGTTACCCGGAAGAAGAAGCTGCTGGAAAAGCAGAAGGAGGGCAAAAAACGGATGCGCAGCTTTGGCACCGTCTCCGTCCCCAGCGAGGCCTTTATGGCCGTGCTGAAAATGGACGACTAAGCCCGCACCCATCGCGAAAGGAAGAACAACGCATGGCCTTTAACTTTAAAATGCCATATGAAAAAAAAGTCCTGCCCCAGCGGGAATTGGGCATTTATATTCACATTCCCTTCTGCCGCAGCAAATGCCAGTACTGCGACTTCTACTCCCTGGGCGGCAGCCGGGAAAAGGCCGTGACAGACCGGTATCTGCAGGCGCTGACGAGCCATTTCAAAGAGACGGGCGCTAGGGCCACCGGGTACGTTGTCGATACCGTCTATTTTGGCGGCGGCACCCCCAGCTTTTTCGGCGCGGCGGGATTGATCCGCATTTTCAACGAGCTCCAGCGGCGCTTTGAGATTTCGCCGGACGCGGAGGTCACCTTCGAAGCCAATCCCGACAGCGTCTCCCCCGCGCTGCTGCAGGCGCTGCACAACGAGGGTTTTAACCGCATAAGCCTGGGCGTCCAGAACGATGAGGACGATGTCCTCAAAAAGCTGGGCCGCCCGCATACCTACGCCCAGGCCATCCACGCTGTGGAGCAGGCCCGGGCCGCGGGGTTTGAAAATCTCTCCATCGACCTGATGTACGGCCTGCCCAACCAGACGCTGCCCCAGTGGCAGCAGACACTCTGCCATGTGATGGACCTGGAGCCGGACCATGTCTCCTGCTACGGCCTGAAGGTCGAGCCGGGCACGCCCCTCTGGGAGTATAAGGACTGCGTCAATATCCCCGACGGAGACACTCAGGCGGATATGTACCTCTACACCTGTGACAAGCTGGATGAGCTGGGGTTCCACCAGTATGAGATCTCCAACTTTTCCCGCCTTGGCTTCGCCTCCCGGCACAATCTGAAATATTGGACCGGCGGAGAATACCTGGGCTTCGGCCCCTCAGCTGCCTCGGATTTCGCCGGCAAGCGCTTTACCATTGCCCGGGATCTTACCGCCTACTGTGACGGCATTCTGACCGGCGGCGCAATCCTGAGTGAATGCGAGGAGATCCCCAGCCGTGAGCGGGCCGGGGAGTACCTGATGCTGCGTCTGCGGACGGTACAGGGCATTGATTCAGAAGAATATGTCCGCAGCTTCTTGCTGCCGTTCCGCCCGCTGGACCAGATCCTGCAAAAATGCAAGGAAATGGGCCTTGCCAAGCAGGAGGACACCCGTTGGCACCTGACCCCCAAGGGCATGCTCGTCTCCAACAGCATTCTGACTGAGCTGCTGCTGGCCCAGGAGCACTCCACGCCGCTGGCACGGCGGTAAAACAACAAAAAAATAGACGGCCATACCGGTACTCCGCCCGGTATGGCCGCTTTTATAGATTATACAGACGAAAAGGCATGGCCGTTTTGGAACGGCTATGCCTTTTACGATTCATTTTTCGGGGTTTTGATCGCTTAATCGAGGATCTTCAGCGCGCCGGTGGGGCAGTTCTCTGCGCACTTGCGGCAGGACGCACAGATCTTGATCGTCTCTTCGCCCTGGAATTCCGGCTTGATGACCGTATTAAAGCCACGCCCCACCAGGCCCAGCAGGCCCTTGCCGACGATCTCATCGCAGATCCGGACGCACTGGTTGCACAGGATGCACTTGCCCTGGTTGCGCTCGATGATCGCCAGGCGCTGCTCGGTATAGGCAGGGTGATTCTTGCCCATGAGCCGCTGCGGGTCGATGGGGGATCGGTTAGCAAACTTGATCAGGCGGCATTCGCCGTAATCAAAGCAGCCACACTCCAGGCAGCGCTTTGCCTCCGCCCGGGCTGCATCCTCAGCAAAGCCCAGGTTGATCTCCTTGAAGTCATGCTTCCGCTCCTCGGCGGGGCGGACCGGCATCTGGATTCGTGCAATCTTCTCCCGGTCAGCAAAGTCCTTCTCGCTGACCTGGCGCTCCGAGACATACGGCTTGCGATAGCCGACGAGGTTCCCATTCAAATAGGAGTCGACCACTTCGGCGCAGCGGTCACCTTCGCCGATGGCGGCAATGGCGATGGACGCACCCTTGTTCGTCGCATCGCCGATGCCGAACACGCCCTCGACACTGGTACGGTAGGTCGCTTCGTCGGCGGCGATGATGCCGCGGCTGTTGCACTCCAGGGCCTCGAAGCCCACAGGATTGACCTTCTGGCCGATGGCGGCGATGACGCTGTCCACATCCAGGATCTCAAATTTGCCTTCTACCGGCACCGGTGCACGGCGACCGGAGGCATCCGGCTCGCCCAGCTCCATGACCTGGAGCTTGACGGCCTTGACCTTGCCATTCTCACCGAGAATCTCAGCGGGGTTCGTCAGGAATTTGAAGGTGACACCCTCTTCCCGGGCCTCTTCGATCTCGATGGCTTCCGCCGGCATTTCCGCTTCCGTCCGCCGGTAGATGACATAGACCTTCTCCGCGCCCAGGCGCACTGCTGTCCGGCAGGCGTCCATGGCCGTGTTGCCGCCGCCGACAATGGCGACCCGCTTGCCGATCTTCGGCGCCTGGCCCATGGCAACGCCCCGCAGGAAGTCGATACCGCCCAGCACGCCCTCCAGCTCTTCGCCGGGGCAGCGCACACCGGTGCTCTTCCACGCGCCAATGGCGACGATGGTCGCATCGTATTGCTCGCGGAAATCGTCAAAGGAAATGTCCTTGCCAATGCGGACATTGTTCTGCAGCTTGACGCCGACCGCGGCGATCTCCTCAATCTCTTCGTCTACGATCGCCTTCGGCAGCCGGTATTCCGGAATGCCATAGCGCAGCATACCGCCCATCTTGGGCATGGCGTCCACAACCGTCACGTCGTGGCCCTTGCAGGCCAGGTAATAAGCCGCTGCCAGGCCACCGGGACCGCCGCCGATGACGCCAACTTTTTTGCCCGTGGCCGGTTTGACCTCCGGCTGATAGCCGCCAGCCGCGCGGACGCGGTCCGCTGCAAAATATTTCAGATACGCGATGGAGATCGGCTGCTCGACATACTTTCTGCGGCAAGCCGTCTCACACGGATGGGGACAAACCCGTCCGATGGAGGAGGGCATGGGGATCTTCTCCTTGATGATCCGCACCGCCTCCCGGTCATTGCCTAGGGCGATCTGCTTGACATAGGCCTGACATTCCGTCCCGGCAGGGCAGTTGAGCATACACGGGCCCTTACAGTCGCCCACATGGTCGCTCATCAGCAGCTCCATGGTGATCTTCCGCGACTGCGCCGCCCGAGGCGAATCGGTCATGATGACCTGGCCGTCCTTAGGGATCGTGGAACAGGCACGCAGCAGCTTCGGGCAGCCCTCCGCCTCGACGACGCACAGACCGCAGCCGGCGTAATGCTTCAGCTGACCGTTTTCACACAGGTTGGGGATCTCGATCCCGTTCTGCGCGGCGATCTGCAGGATCGTCTGCCCGGCAGTCCCGGTGCATTCTTTGCCATTGATGATGATTTTGATTTCAGCCATGATACGCACCTCCCATTAGTCCACAGACACTGCGCCGAAGCGGCAGAGCGTGATGCACTGGCCACACTTGATGCAAGCATTCTGGTCGATCGCATGGGGCTTCTTCGGCTCGCCATGGATCGCCTGCACCGGGCACTTCCGGGCGCACAGGGTGCAGCCCTTGCACTTGTCTGGGTCGATCCGGTAGGAGAGCAGGCTGGTGCACTCCTGGGCGGGACACTTCTTATTGCGGATATGGGCCTCGTACTCGTCGCGGAAATAGCGGATCGTTGTCAAAACGGGGTTCGGGGCCGTCTGACCCAGCCCGCACAGTGCGCCATCCTTGACACCCTTGCAGAGCTCTTCCAGCAGCTCCACATCGCCCTCTTTGCCCTCGCCCTGGCAGATGCGGTCGAGGATCTCCAAAATACGCGTCGTGCCGATGCGGCAAGGCGTACATTTCCCGCAGGACTCCTTGGCCGTAAAGCTCAGGAAGAACCGGGCCATATTGACCATACAGGTGCTGTCATCCATAACGACCATGCCGCCGGAACCCATGATGGCGCCGGTCGCGCCCAGGGCCTTGTAGTCGATGATCGTATCGAGCAGGGAGGCCGGGATACAGCCACCGGAGGGTCCGCCCATCTGGACTGCCTTGAACTGGCGGTCATTCTTGATACCGCCGGCGATGTCGAAGATGACATCTCGCAGCGTCATGCCCATGGGGACCTCTACCAGGCCGCCGCGGCGGACCTTGCCAGTCAGCGCAAAGACCTTGGTGCCCTTGGAGTTTTCTGTTCCCATGGCCGCGAATTTCTCGCCGCCGTTTTCGATGATCCAGGCCACATTGGCAAAGGTCTCTACATTATTGATATTGGACGGCTCATTCAGGAAGCCGCACTGGGCCGGGAACGGCGGCTTGAGCCGCGGCATGCCCCGCTTGCCCTCCAGGGATTCGATCAGCGCCGTCTCCTCGCCGCAGACGAACGCGCCTGCGCCGGCCTTGATACGCATATCGCAGCTGAAATTGCTGCCCAGAATATTCTTGCCCAGCAGGCCCCGCTCTCTGGCTTCCTGGATGGCCAGGTTCAGATGCTCAATGGCCAGCGGGTACTCCGCGCGGACATAGACGATCATCTCAGAGGCACCGATGGCGTACGCGCCGATGAGCATGCCTTCAATCAGGCTGTGGGGATCGGACTCGATCACGGCCCGGTCCATAAACGCGCCAGGGTCGCCCTCGTCGGCGTTGCAGATAAGGAATTTGTTCTCGCCCTCAGACTGGCGGGCTGCATTCCATTTGAACCAGGTCGGGAAGCCTGCGCCGCCGCGGCCTGCCAGACCCGAGATCTTGATCTGCTCGATCACTTCCTCCGGCGACATCGCCAGCGCCTTATCAATGGCGCGGTAGCCGCCGTTGCCGATGTAGTCCTCAATGCTGGTGGGGTCGAGGATGCCGCAGTGGCGCAGCGCGATACGCGTCTGCTTGGCCAGGAAGCTGGCGTCCTCATCGCTGATCATCAGCCGGGATATCCCGGAGAAGTCCTTGCTGCGGACTGCCTTGACAATCTCCTCGCAGTCCGACTCCTGCACCCGGACGAGCCGGTGCAGCAGCTGTTTGCCTTCATAAATATCGACGATCGGTTCCAGATAGCACATGCCGATGCAGCCCGTCTTGCCGACGGTGAAGCTGTCGGTCGCCGTCATAAAGCCGGAGAGGATCTTTGCCACACGCCCAGCGCCAGCGGCCACGCCGCAGCTGCCCTGGCCGACCAGGATGCGCATCCCGCCGTTTTCCCGCTCCCGCAGGCCGCGAAGAATGCCGATGGCCTTCTCCGGCGTCAGGGAGCCGTAGGTCACGCCGTTGATCATCATGACCGGAGACATGGAGCAGCAGCCGAGACATGCGACTTCATTGATGGTGAACAGGCCGTCCGCCGTCGTCTCGCCGCTCTGAATGCCAAGCTCATTGCAGATTGCCGTCCGGATGCGCTCTGACCCGTTGACATGACATGCCGTGCCCTGACAGAGCATGATCAAATACTTGCCCACCGGCTGCAGGCGGAAGTAGCTGTAGAACGTCGCGACACCCATGACCCGTGCTGGGCTATTGCCCGTCCGCGCGGCGACATGATAGATCACGTCCTCCGGCAGATACCCGTAAATTGCCTGTGCTTCCTGGAGAATCGTGATCAGGCTGGTAGAATCCTTTTCATGCTGGCGAAGCACATCCTCCAACAGAGAAAGATCACTGCCTTTTTTCATTTCTGACATGACATTCACTCCTTAAATCCACCGCCGGGAGGCGGCTTGGCGTAGCTATAATCTCAGCTTAAAACGCAGATTACATAATTTAAACTATAGCATCCAGGAAATACAATGTCAATCTTTTTTCACCCGTTTTTTTGCAAACTTTCTCGCAAAAAATACGCTTTTCCAAAAATATCCGTAAATGTTTTAAATTTATAATTTATTGTGCAAATAACATGTTATTATTTATATAAACATTCCGTT
>CAUBIP010000003.1 GCA_958436045.1 uncultured Oscillospiraceae bacterium
AAGTAAATAAGCTAGCTTCTTCATCTACTTTATTTCCTTTCTAAACGGGTGCGGGGTCAAACCCGCACCCACCCCCCTCCGGCACTTGCCGCCGGAGGGGGTCTCTCTATGCTCCCGGGGATAGCAGAAAAATACCGCCGCATCTTCCGCAAAGGCTGCGGAGGATGCGGCGGCCGTGGTTTTTCGGGGTCATACGGCGTGTGTGATGCGGCGGTCCCAGAGGAGCCAGCCGTAGCGGCACATGGTGCGGCAGGGAATGCGGCCATCGGCGTCTGCGTGGGCGGCCAGGTCCGCCGCAAGGCGCGGCAGGAGCGTATCCGGGTCGCCCGGTACGCGGTAGCGGCGCAGAATATCCTGCGCCAGGGCTTCGTCCGCGGCGGGGCGCGTGGAGGTCTGCTCTGTGTGATAGGCGACCACAGGGAAGCGGCCCTGGAGCCAGAGAAGATTCAGCAGCGCGTAGAAATTCCGCCCGTTTCGGCGGACAGAAAAGCTGCCCGGCGGGCAGAGCCGCGCCAGGGCGGCCTCTGCGATATCGTCTGTCGCCTGGACGAAGCTGCTGGAGCAGCAGTAGGCCCGGCTGGCTTGCTCCAGACGGTCAAGGTCCCGCGCGTTGCTGAGGGCAGGCGTCTGGGCGGCGAAGACCAGGTCAAATGCGCCGTCCCAGTCGGGCTTCGTTAGATTCAGCGCCGTAAAATCGGCCTGCAGGAAGCGCAGATTCTCCCGCCCCGCCCGAGCGGCATGGGCCTGCGCGCTGCGCAGCATCCGGGACGAAAAATCAATGGCGGTGACCTGGGCGCAGGTCCTGGAAAATTCGACGGCAAAGCGCCCCAGGCCACAGCCGATGTCCAGCACGGTATCTCGCGGGCCGAGTAGCCCATGGTCGCGGAGAAACGCAGCCATCGCAGCGACGCGGGCGTCATAGGCGGCAAGCTTGGCGTCGTTCTCCAAAAGCTCCCGCTCCCAGGCTGCGGCGCGGGCATCCCAGTCGGCACTCGAGTAGCCGCAGGCAGCGTTTTTATCCCGTTTGAGCAGCGCGGCAAATTGGGCTTGCAGCGCTACAGGGTCCCAGTTTGTTGGCATAGCGGTGTCCCTCCGTGATGTTTCTTACTGCTACTATACCGGAATCCGCGCCGCTGTGCAACAAAAATCGCAAAAAACGCGCCCGGTTTAGACGGACGCGTTTGCTGTGGGCAGCGGATATTTTTCGGCGTAGGCGTCGTAGCGCTGGCGGAAGGCGGCGCTGTTTTTCTGGGCGCGCTGAGCCTGGTGGGTTGGTAGAAGGGATGCGTCTGTTACGGCGCTGGCAATATTGGCACAGTGGGCGGCGACGCGCTCCAGGGCGGTGAGCAGATCAGCCCAGACAAAGCCTGCTTCGACGCTGCAGTGCCCCTGCTGCATCCGCGCGATGTGGCGCATCCGCAGCTCCTCTTTGCGCTGGCAGACGACCTCAGAAAGGGGCAGCACGGCAGCTGCGGCGTCCAGCTCCTGGCGGCAGTAGGCGGAGAGCGTCAGCTGCAGTAGCTCTGTCACGGCGCGGCTGATGCAGCCCAGGTCCGTGGCTGCCTGCGGCGATAGGGTTAGGTGCTTGTCATGCAGCTCCTGGGCAGCGGCGATAAGGTTGACGCTGTGATCGCCGATGCGCTCTAAATCGCCGATGACCCGGAGAATCTGGGCAGACCCGGCGCTGATGGCCTGGCCCGGCCGTTGGGCGCTGAGCTTGACGAGATAGGTGCTGATGAGGTCCTCATCCCGGTCCGTCTGGCGCTCCAGCTGGCGGACGGTATCCGGCAGGGCCGGGTCGAAGCGTACCAGGCAGGCCAGAGCATTCTGCAGGGCAGAGGCGGCGTCGTCTGCCATCTGGCAGGAGAGGGCACGGCAACGCTCCAGGGCGACAGCGGGGGTGGCCAGCAGGCGCGTATCGAGGGCCACCGTCGAGTCCTTGGCAGGGCCGTCGGGGACCAGCCGGTAGGCCAGCTGCTCCAGAAGCCCAGTGGCGGGATACAGCAGCGCGGTACACAGCAGGTTAAACGCGGAGTGGACCGTAGCAATCCCGGCCAGCGTCGCGCTTTCGGATAAGATCGCCGGGGCAAACAGCGCACGGACGATGCAAAAAACGCTGATCCAGACAATGGAGCCGATGACATTGAAGCTGAGATGGACCATGGCCGCCCGCTTCGCGTTTTTGTTTGTACCGAAGGAGGCCAGAATGGCGGTGATGCACGTGCCGATGTTCTGCCCCATGATGATGGGGATCGCCGCGGCGTAGCTGATTTGCCCCGTCCCCGCTAGAGCCTGCAAAATGCCGACGGAGGCGGAGCTGGACTGGATGATCGCCGTCAGAATCGCCCCGGCCAGGACACCGAGGATGGGGTTCTGGAATAATAAGAAGAGGTGTCGGAAGGCAGGTACCTCCGCCAGGCCCGCGACGGCGCTGCTCATGGTCTCCATGCCGTACATCAGTGTCGCAAAGCCGAGCAGGATCGTGCCGGTGTCCTTTCGCTTGCTGTCGGTGCAGAAGAGGAAGAGCACGATGCCAATGAGGGCGAGAATCGGAGTGAAGGAGGAGGGCTTGAGCAGCTGGAGCAGCAGGCTTTGGCCGGTGATCCCCGCCAGGCTCAAAAACCAGGCGGTGACTGTCGTGCCAATGTTTGCGCCCATGATGACATAAATCGCCTGGCGCAGCCGCATCAGCCCCGAATTGACGAAGCCGACGACCATAACGGTGGTGGCGGAGGAGCTTTGGATGACGGCGGTGACGCCGAGGCCGGTCAGAAGGCCGGTGAATTTATGGGATGTCATCCGCTCCAACAGGGTCTGCAGGCGGCTGCCCGCCCGGCGTTCCAGCGCCTGCCCCATAATCTGCATCCCGAACAGGAACAGACAGAGCCCGCCGAGCAACGTTAAAAAGTCGAAGATATCCATACTGCATCTCCCGCTGTGTTTTTCTGAATTTAACCGGCTGGGCCGATCAATGCTATTGTAACAGACGGGGCGTTAAGATTTTGTCAAGATGCGGCGAAGCGGCGGGAGGATTGTGTAAACAATGTGAAATCTGCGTTAAATCCGCCCCGCACCAGGTTCCTGGTGCGGGGCGGTCAAAAGGGCGGCGTTAGAGCGTGGCGCAGTATGCCGCGCACAGCTTTTCGATATAGGCCGGAGTCGTGCCGCAGCAACCGCCGATGACGCGGGCGCCTGCCTGGAGCAGCGTACCCATGGCGCGGGCGAAATGGTCGGCGTCCATGCTGTAGTGAACGCTGCCGTCGTCGCCGATCTCCGGCATCCCAGCGTTGGGCTTGGCCAGGATGGGGATGGCAGCGTGAGCTGCCATGGTACGGATCATCGCCTCCATCTGGTCCGGCCCGACGGAGCAGTTGACGCCGACGGCGTCGGCTCCCAGGGCCTCCAGGACCTCGGCTGCGTCGGCAGCGCCGCCGCCAAAGAACGCTTGACCGTCGGCGGCAAAGGAGAGGCTGCACAGGACCGGCAGCTCGCAGAGCATCCGGACCGCTTCCAGCGCGGCCTGGGTCTCCTCCAGGCCCATCATTGTTTCGATGACGAAGAGGTCGACGTCGGCGTCCAGCAGTGCCTGGGCTTGCTCAGTGTAGAGGTCGATGAGTTCGGCGTAGTCGGCGGGCTTGCCGATGGTCGTCATATCCCCGGCGACGAGGGCACGGCCTCCGGCGGCTTGCCGGCTGAGGGCAACCAGGTCCCGGTTGATCGCGGCCAGGTCCCCGGCAAGGTCATACATGCCGAGGCTGACGCGGTTGGCGCCAAAGGTCGGCGCGTAGATGATCTGGGACCCGGCCTGGACATACTCCGTTTGGAGGGCGATGACGATATCCGGGTGCTCCAGCGCCCACTGCTCGGCGCAGACACCCCGGGGGCGCCCCCGCAGCATCAGGTTTGAGCCCGTCGCGCCGTCCAGCAGGACGGGGCCGCGGGCGGCCAGGGTGACAAATTCTTCTCGTGTCATGTGGTCTCCTCCTGCTTTGCGTTGCGGAAATGCAGCTCCGGGGCCTTGATCGTGACGCGGGTGGCATCCTTGACGGATTCGGTGATGAACGTGTTGCCGCCGATGACGGTATTGGCGCCGATGACCGTCTCGCCGCCCAGGATCGTCGCCCCGGCGTAGATCGTGACATGGTCGCCCACAGTGGGGTGCCGCTGGCCGGGGACGGAGTCGTGCCCGCCCCGGGGGGAGAGGGCGCCCAGCGTTGCGCCCTGGTACATCTTGACATGGTCGCCGATGATCGTCGTTTCGCCGACGACGATGCCGGTCCCGTGGTCGATGAAGAAGTATTCGCCGATGGTCGCGCCGGGGTTGATGTCGATGCCGGTGTGGTCGTGGGCGTACTCGGTCATCATCCGGGGGATCATGGGGATCTGCATGCGATAGAGCACGTGGGCGATGCGGTAGACAAAGATGGCGTAGAAGCCGGGGTAGGAGAAGATGACCTCCTGCTTGGAGGTCGCGGCCGGGTCGCCGTCAAAGTTGGCGGTTAGGTCCTTCCAAAGCAGCTGCTGAATTTCAGGCAGCTGCTGCAGCAGCTGATTGGCCGCGTCGGCAGCGCTGTCGTCTGTGCAGGCGCCGGTGGCCCGGGCAATCTGCTCGGTCAGCTTTTCCGCCAGCTCCTGCAGCAGCAGGGCGCTGTACTGGGCAGGCGGCAGGCGCAGTAGCTGCGTGTCGCCGAAATAGGCGGGGAAGAGAAGCTTTTGCAAAAGCTCTAAAATCGCGATGACGGACGCCCGGTCCGGCAGGCAGAGGCGTTGACCGTACATGGGGACCTCCGCCGTCTCGTAATTCTGAGCGATCTGCGCCGCGATCTCGTTGATCGTTTTGTTATCCATAAAAAAGACCTCCTAAATGCGGCGTAGTTTATTCCAATTCATCCAGATTCAACTGGAAGGCGGGCAGGCAATTGGCCAGGAACCAATCGACCTCCGGCAGCTGCATCTGGTCCAGCGCCCGCCGGGTCTGCTTTGCGGCGGACTCAAATTCCAGGTTGCCCGCCTTGAGCTCCTCGATACATTTAATATGAGCTGAGAGCTTATCGGCCGCCTTGACCAGCGCGCCAGTGGCAGGGTCGGATTCCAAAACGAAGGGGGCGTAGCTGGGCTGCAGCGCTGGCGGCAGCATTTGCAGCAGCTTTTCGCCGCTGACCCGCTCGACCTGCTTATAGGCGTCTTTGATTTCGGGGTTGAAGTATTTGACCGGCGTCGGCAGATCGCCGGTGAGAATCTCCGGCACGTCGTGGAACAGCGCCGCTGTGGCGCAGCGCTCTGGGTCGGCCTCGCCGCCCAGGATATCCCGCCGGATGAGAGCCAGTGCGTGGGCCAGCACAGCGACCATATGGCTGTGTTCCTGAATATTCTCTGAAAATGTGTTGCGCATCAGCCCCCAACGGGTGATATACCGCATCCGGGAGATCCATGCATAAAATTGATAAGCCTTTTTCATAGTCGATTCGCACCTTTCTTACTTGGGAATATCTTACCACAGTCTGATTTTAAAGTAAATGGCAATTCCAAATCCCGGCAGTTTCATTGCAATTTCCGCCGTTGTGGTGTAGAATAACAAAAAAGAGAGAAAGGCGGTGCGATGCCGGTGAAATATCTCAGAAAAGCCCTGCTGGGGCTGGCCTTGGCGCTGCTGCTTTGCGTGGGCGCCGGTGCTTATACCTTTTCGTCCGTAGACGGTGTCTGTGACGTGGACACCAGCGGAACCTGCCGCTTTACCGTCTCCGGCGTGATTGACTTTGCCGAACCGGTAACGGAGTTTTCTATCCCCCTGGGGGAGCATGTCAGCGGCGCTTCGGCGGAGATCTATGCGACGTCGGTGCGGAAGGAAAACGGCGTCAGCGCCCTGGTCTTTACCCGGGAGGCGGGGTTCTCCGGGCAGATGAATGTCACCTGGTCCTATACAATCCACAATACGGTGACGGAGAATGGAAAGAGCCAGATATTTTCCGTCCCGCTGCTGGCAGCCCAGGGCGGCGATGTGGCCAAGCTTTCCTATACCGTGAAGCTGCCGAAAGAATTTTCTGCCAGCCCGGTCTTTTCCAGCGGGTACTACGCCGATGGGATCGACAATTATATGGATATCTCCGTCGAGGGCGGCGTGATCACCGCGGCAGTCAAGCAAAAGCTGATGGCAGGGGACGCACTGAACCTCAGTCTGGACCTGGACGCGGGGTATTTCTCCATGCGCCATGTCGCGGGGCAGACGCTCCTGGCAGACCGGCTGCTGCTCATTGCTTGCTGGGTCTTGGCGCTGCTGCTCTGGTTCTTCAAGATGCGCTACCGCCTGCCCAAGCCGGGCAGCCAGACCCGTCCGCCCGCGGGGGCCAATGCTGGGGTCATGCGTTGCATTTTGGCTGGTGATACGCCGGAGCTTGCGCTGATGGCAGCAGATTGGGCTGCCAACGGGTATTTGACAATCATCCGCCGCACCGATGGGACTTGTTGCTTGCATCGCCGTATGGTCATGGGAAATGAGCGGGAGAGCTATGAGACGAAGATTTTCCAGGCGCTGTTTTCCAAGGGGGATACGGTGGAGGTGCCGGGGCGGCGGTATAGATCTGTGGCGCAGTATGCGCCGAAGCCGGCGCTACATTTCTGGGGGCAGCGGCTGTTCCGGAAAAATGCGGTTAGCCCGCTGTTTTTGCGGTTGATTTGCCTGGCGGCGGGTTTGGCGGCCAGTTTGGCGACGGCAGATCTGGCTATCCCCAGCGGCCCGGTACGGCTGCTGGCTGTCCTCCCGTTGACGCTGGTGGGCGGCGGTTTGTTCTGGCTAGTCCAGGCGGGGGCGCTGCGGTTGCTGCATCGCGGCGGGCGGCGGCAGCGCCTGTGTGCCTTGGGCTGCGCTGCGCTGCTGGAGCTGGGCGGTGCGTTGGCCGGATGCGGCGGCGTGATGCTGGCGGCGCTGGCACTGCAGCTGGTGCTTGGTGTGCTGCTGCTCTTCGGCGTGCAGCGCAGCGGCAATGGCGTGGCGATGCTGGAGCAGAGCTTATCGCTTTACCGCTACCTGCGGGGCCTGCGTGCCGGGGATGCGGAAAAGCTGCAGGGGCAGGCGAGCCAGTATTTTTACAGGATGCTGCCCTATGCTGAGTCCCTTGGGCTGGGGCGGCGCTTTGCGACGGCGTTTTCCGGCGTGACGCTGGAGCCCTGCGGCTGGTACGAGGCAGACAGGGCGCTGTTGCCCGGCAGCCTGGCATTTTATGAAGAATTTCACAGCTGCATGCAACAGCTGCAGGCGGCGCCTCCGCAGGAACGGCGTCCGCGCCCAGCGCGGAAGCGTCTCGCGCGCAAGCAGCCCGCCCCGGCAAAGCGGCGTCGCGGCGGCGCCCAGCGGTCTGCGCGGCCTTGATAGGCTAGAGGACCGCCGCAGATGGAAAACCCATCTGCGGCGGCTGCCAAATCGGATACGGGAGAAAAAAACCCACACAGCGCAGCGCTGCATGGGGTTTGGAGCGGGTAATGGGAGTCGAACCCACCTATCAACCTTGGGAAGGTCGCATTCTACCGATGAATTATACCCGCATAGCTTGCTATTATAATAGCGAAAGAAACCCGATTCGTCAATAGGAAAAAGTGTCGGGCGGCAAAAAAATTTTCCGCCCGCGGAGCATGGAGGACCGATGGAAGACGAAAAATGGATGCAGGCGGCGCTGGAGCTGGCGCGCCAGGCGGCGCAGGCCGGGGAGGTTCCGGTGGGCTGCGTCGTCGTCCGGGGCGATGAGATTGTCGGCCGGGGCAGCAATCGCCGGGAGACGGGGAAGAACGCACTGCACCATGCCGAGCTACTGGCAATTGACGAGGCGTGCTGCCGTCTGGGTGGCTGGCGGCTGTGGGAATGCACGCTTTATGTCACGCTGGAGCCCTGCCCCATGTGCGCGGGGGCGATCTTGAATGCACGGATCCCTCGTGTCGTCTTCGGCGCGGCGGATTCGAAGGCGGGAGCCTGCGGCGGCGTGATTGACTTGATGAGGCTGCCAAATTATCCTAAGCCAAATGTGACGGGTGGGGTACTGGAGGCGGAATGTACGGCGGCACTACAGGACTTTTTTTGCTGGCTGCGGGCCAATCCACGCCCCGCTTGGCGGGGCAAGCGCAAGGAATAGAGCCCGATTCTGTTTAAAATAGGTGAAAATTATACGAAAACTGCTGAAAAACATGCATACAAAGCGGTTAAGCTGCATGATTTTGCGGCGCGGTGGGGGAATTGGCAGAAAATTAACTGGACTTCGGAAATGCCTTGTATTAAAATAAATGATACTACACATTAAGAAGAGGTGATCCAACTATGGCACGGCTGTTCTTTGGCGGGATCCATCCGGATGACCGGAAGGCGCTTTCCCGTGAGAAAGCGATCACACCCTTTCCCGCACCGAAACAGGTGACCATTCCGCTGTCGCAGCACATCGGCGCGCCCTGCAAGCCGCTGGTGCAGGTCGGCGACCAAGTGACAGTGGGGCAGAAGCTGGGCGATAATACCGGCCTTTGCGTGCCGGTGCATGCGCCGGTTTCCGGAAAAGTGAAAAAGATTGCGGCTCTGCCGCACACGAACGGCAGCAATGTACTTTCCATCGTCATTGAAAACGACGAGCAGAACACCCTTTGTCCGACGCTGCACAGCTATGAGTCCATCGACGGGCTGACACCGGAGCAGCTGATGGAGATTATCCGCGAGGGAGGGATCGTCGGCATGGGCGGCGCAACGTTCCCGACCCATGTCAAGCTTTCCTCTGGCATCGGCAAGGTGGATACCATCATTGTCAACGCTGCCGAGTGCGAGCCGTACATCACCGCCGACGACCGGCTCATGCGGGAACAGCCGGAGCGGCTGCTGCGGGGCCTGCGGGTCCTGATGAAGGTCATGGGCCTGGCAGAAGCCCACATCGGCATTGAAGAGAACAAGCCCGAGGCCATTGCGGCGCTGCGCAAGGCACTGGGCGACGCGGAGGATATCATGGTACATCCGCTGCATACCCGCTACCCCCAGGGCGCAGAAAAACAGCTGATTCAGGCCATCACCGGCCGCCAGGTGCCCCCCGGCGGGCTGCCGGCGGCAGTCGGCTGCGCGGTATTCAATGCCGCGACCTGTGCCGCGGTGTGCGACGCCGTCTATGACGGAATGCCGCTGATTCGCCGGATCGTGACGGTCACCGGCAAGGGCGTGGCCAGCCCGGCGAATTTTGAAGTCTGCATCGGCACGTCGTTTGCGGAGCTGCTGGAGGCCTGCGGCGTTCGGGAGAATGCGTATAAGGTCCTGTCCGGTGGCCCGATGATGGGCGTGGCGCAGTTTGATATGGCCGTGCCGGTCATCAAGGGGACGAATGCCATCGTCGTCTTCTCCCAGGAGGACAACTGTGAGAAAGCGAATCCCCATTGCATCCGCTGCGGCAAGTGCGTCGGCGTTTGTCCGATGCACCTGATGCCGCTGTATCTACACCGGTACGAGGAGGCGGACGATCTGGAGGGCCTGGAACGGATGCACCTGCTGGATTGCATCGAGTGCGGCTCCTGCGCGTACACGTGCCCGGCCAAGATCCATCTCGTCCAGAGCTTCCGCGCCGGCAAGCAAAAGCTGCGGGATGCCAAGGCGAAAGCCACAAATTCCTGAGGAGGTGAAGGTATGCTGGAACTGAAAAATCTCTCTGTCTCCTCCTCGCCCCATATCCGGGCCAGCCAATCCACGGCCAGCATCATGCGGGATGTGTGCATCGCGCTGCTCCCTGCGCTGATTGCGTCGGTCTATTTCTTCGGCTTCCGGGCGCTGACGGTCGTGCTGGTGTCCGTGGCGGCGTGCGTGTTCTTTGAATGGGGCTACCGCAAGCTCATGAAGCTGGACTGCACCATCGGCGATGGCTCCGCCGTCGTGACCGGCATCCTGCTCGCCTTTGTCTGCCCGGTGACGATGCCCTATTGGGCGATCATCGTGGGCGACTTTATCGCGATCATCGTGACAAAGCAGCTCTTCGGCGGCATCGGTAAAAACTTTATGAACCCGGCCCTGGTGGGCAGAGCCTTCCTCTTCTCCTGGGCTGTGCTGATGACGACTTGGGTCAAATCCGGCACCTATGTCGCCGTATTCTCGAACTTCACCGACGTCTCTGTCCTCGACGGCATGACGGCAGCGACACCGCTGGCGGCCATGAAAACAGGCGCGTTGCCGGAGACGACGGTTCTGAATTCCTTTGTCGGCAACATCGGCGGCTGCATCGGCGAGACGTCGGCGCTGCTGCTTCTGCTGGGCGGCGCGTATCTTGTCGTGCGGCGGGTCATCACACCGCGCATCCCCCTGTGCTTTATCGCAACGGTTGCGGTGCTGACCTTCCTGTTCCCGCAGGGCAACGACCGCCTCACCTGGATGGCTTACCAGGTGTTCTCCGGCGGCCTAATGCTGGGCGCAATCTTTATGGCGACGGATTATGTCACGTCACCGGTGACGCGTTGGGGACAGGTCATCTTTGGCATCGGCTGCGGCGCGCTGACGGTGCTCATCCGCTACTTCGGCTCTTACCCGGAGGGCGTGTCCTACGCGATCCTCATCATGAACGCATGTGTCGGTCTGTTGGATAAGGTCGGCCTGCCCCGGCGCTTCGGCGTGGAGAAGAAAGGCGGTGCGGCATGAAACAGGGAAATGGACGTTACATTCTGCGGCTGACCATTGTCCTGCTGCTTATCACCGTTATCACGGCGGCGCTGCTGGGCCTGGTCAACCAGGTCACGGCAGATAAGATCGCCGAGATCAAGGCGCAGAAAACGGCGGACGCCATGGCCCAGGTGCTTGCGGCGGACGCATACACAGAAATCACAGACTATCGCGACGACACCGGCCTCATTGATTCGATGTACCAGGCCGGGGATGTGGGCTATGTCCTGCAGGCGACCTGCTCCGGCTCCCAGGGGATGATCACCCTGATGGTCGGCGTCGGAACGGATGGCAATGTCACCGGCATCTCCATCATCGACCAGAGCGAGACACCGGGCTTGGGCGCGGTCTACGCCCAGGACAGCGAAAAGGGCTCCCGCTTCCGCGACAGCTTCCAGGGAAAGGGCCAGGATCTGACGACTGCCGATGTCGATTACATCAGCGGCGCGACAGTCTCTGCCAATGCTATCTGCACTGCCGTCAACGCGGCGACGGCCTGCGTGGCCGCCTATCAGGGATAAGGAGGGGCGTTTATGAAGTTCAAACAACAGTTAAAAGACGGCCTCCTGCGTCAAAACCCGGTGCTGGCACAGCTGCTGGGCATGTGCTCGACGATGGCCATTACGACGACGCTGTTCAACGGCATCGGCATGGGCATTTCCGTCACGATCATTCTAATCTGCTCGAATATCGCCATTTCCGCGCTGCGGAAGGTGATCCCAAATAAGATCCGCATCGCGTCGTATATCGTCGTGATCGCAGGATTTGTCACGATGGTCGACCTGCTGCTGCAGGCGTATCTGCCGAGCTTGTCAGAGTCGCTGGGCGTGTTTATCCCCCTGATCGTCGTCAACTGCATTATCCTCGGCCGGGCGGAGGCATTTGCCTCGAAGCACGGCGTGCTGGAATCTGCGGCGGACGGCCTGTGCCAGGGCATCGGCTACACGGCGGCGCTGGTCATCATGTGCATCATCCGGGAATTCCTGGGCAGCGGTACGTTTGGCGCAGGCGTGATCTCGGCCGACGGCGTGCGCATCCTGCCGGAGGCGTACCCGGCGCTGATGATGATCCTGCCGGTGGGCGGCTTCCTGACCCTGGCGTGCCTGATCGCCTTTAGCCAGTGGCTGACAAAGAAGCTGGAAGGCAGAGAAGCGAAGAAGGAGGTGCGGGCATGAGCTTGGTAACATCCCTGCTGTCGATCTCCGTCGGCGCGATCTTGGTGGAGAACTTTATTTTCTCCCAGTTTTTGGGCATCTGCCCCTTTATGGGCGTCTCGAAAAAAATGGATACAGCCCTGGGCATGGGCGTGGCGGTCACCTTTGTCATGGCCATTGCCTCGGCGGTGACCTGGGTCGTCAATGCGTATTTCCTGGATCCGGCTACGAGCGTCTTGGGCGTCAATCTGCAGTTTATGCAGACGGTGGTGTTCATTCTCGTCATCGCTGCGCTGGTGCAGCTGGTTGAAATGTTCCTGCAGAAGATGGTACCGGCCCTGTACCAGGCGCTGGGCATCTATCTGCCGCTGATTACGACGAACTGCGCTGTGCTGGGCGTGGCGCTGCTGAATATCCAGCGGGCGTATAGCTTCATTGAATCTGTGGTCTATGGCCTGACCGGCGGCCTGGGCTTTTTGGTTGCCATCGTGCTCTTCGCTTCCGTCCGGGAGCGGACGGCGGACGCCAAATGCCCTGAGAGCTTTTCCGGGTTCCCCATTGCGCTGATCTCCGCCGGTTTGCTGGCGCTGGCGTTTATGGGCTTCTCAGGTATGAAGATTTTCTGAGGAGGTAGGGCAAAATGAGTTTAGTTTATGCAATTGCGGTCCTGGGCGTGCTGGGTGCTGTGTTCGGCCTGGTGCTGGCGGTGGCGTCCAAGGTGTTCGCCGTCGAGACCGATGAGCGGCTGGAGCCGATGATCGAAGCGCTGCCCGGCGCCAACTGCGGCGGCTGCGGCTATTCCGGCTGCGCGGCTTACGCGCAGGCTGTCCTGGAGGGCAAGGCAAAGATCGGCCTGTGCGCCTCGGGCGGCGATGCTTCAGCGCAGGCAATGGCCAAGATTATGGGCATCGAGGCGGCAAAGGTCGAGCGCCGTGTGGCAATGGTCATGTGCCGCGGTATCGACGCCAAGCAGAAGGCCCATTATGACGGCATTCAGGACTGCGTCGCGGCGGCAAAGGTTGCCGGAAAAGGCCCCATGACCTGCGAATTTGGCTGCCTAGGCTTCGGCACCTGCCTAAAGGCCTGCAAATACGGTGCGCTGTCACTGAAAAACGGGCATGCGTTTATCGACGCAGATCGCTGCGTCGGCTGCATGAGTTGCGTGGCGGTCTGTCCCCGGCATGTGATCACGCCGGTGCCGTATGAGGCAGATATCGTCGTCGCTTGCAACAGCCATGCTAAGGGCGTGGCCGTGACAAAGGGCTGCAGCATCGGCTGCTTGGGCTGCGGCAAGTGCGAGAAGATCTGCCCCAACGACGCAATTCATGTCGTCGATAACCTGGCGCAGATCGACTATTCGAAGTGCGTCTCCTGCGGCCTGTGCGCGGAGCACTGCCCGCGGCATCTGATCTCGGATGCCAACCTGCGGCAGGATATGGACTTGGCGGAAGCCAGAGCAAGATAACAGCGAAAAACCTCCGGCACTTGCCTCATGGCGGGTGTCGGAGATTGTGTTTTTATGCAAAATTGATAAATAAATACGGAAACGCTCTGTTAATAGCGCCGAAAATAAAAAAACAGTTGACATCGGCTAACGTTGTGCTAAAATTTAATCAGATTCGGTCTAATACAAGACAAGCGCGAATAGACATGCTCTGATATTTTATTTTGACGGAGGAGAAGAAATGAAAAAGTTTTTGGCAATGCTTCTGGTCCTGACGCTGACGCTGGCTCTGCTGGCTGGCTGCGGCGCACCGGCGGCAGACAAGGGAAGCGAAGGCTCCGAACCGGTTGACCCGGCCCAGACGGACGCAACAGACAACGGCGGCAGCGCAGAGCCTGTCACCCTGAAGGTCGGACTCATGGGCACCTCGACGAAGCCCGTCGGCGTCCTCGTGGCGGACAAGCTGGGCTACTTCGCCGAAGAAGGCGTTGACGTTCAGTTTGAGAAGGTTTCCAGCATGAACGACGCTTATCTGGCGGTCTCCACCGGCGATTTGGACGTTTACCTGTTCAGCAGCACGGCTGCTGCCACATTCATCAGCCAGGGCACGACGACCCTGCGCGTCTTCGGCGGCACCGCTGCGGAAGGCTCTGAGATCATGGCCCCCGCGGGCAGCACCCTTTCCCTGAAATCCGCCCAGGACTTTGTCGGCCTGAAGGTCGGCTGCTTCATGGCGGAGACGGGCCAGATGGTCCTGAAGAATTACCTCAAAGAGCAGGGTCTGACCATCGGCCAGATCGGCGAGGATGTGGATGTTCAGTTTGGCTACTACAGCGATACCAACGGCGGTATCGAAGCTTGCAAGAACGGCGAGTATGACATCGTCCTGACGAACGCTTCCCTGGGCTACTATGCCGAGAAGCTGGGTGTTGACGTTGTCGCCCGGGTCTCCGACTTTGTGCCGGTTTACCCCTGCTGCCGTCAGACCTGCAACGAGACGACCTACAACGAAAACTTTGACGCGCTGGTGAAGTTTGAAATGGCTGCTCTGCGCGGCTACGAATACAGCCAGCAGCATGAGGAAGAGACGCTGGACATCCTGGTCGACTACTCCGGCGAGGACCGCGACTTCTTGCAGGCCCAGATCTACGGCACCGATTCCTACACCCCGGCCATGCGCCTGAGCTTGGATCCGGACAAGGACGCCTGCATCGACTTCTACAACGCCATGATGAACCTCGGTGAGATCGAGGATACGGTGGAGGTCGACTGGAGTGACTATGTCGTCAGCGATGTCTACGGCACCGCCCTCAAGAATCTAATGGAGCGTGAGCCGGATAACACCTTCTGGACTGACCTGGAAACCTACTTCGAAGCACACAATAGCTAAGCGCTGCGGCTATGGCAAAGCTTTCGTTATCTCACGTGCGCTTTTGCTATGGCCAACAGGGCCAGTGCTTCCGGGCACTGGACGATCTGAATATCGCCATTGAGGAAGGCGAGTTTATCTGCATCCTGGGCCATTCCGGCTGCGGTAAAACGACCCTCCTACGGCTGCTCTCCGGCCTGCAGGACCCAACCAAGGGGACCGTCCTTTTGGACGGCCGCCCGATGGCCGGGCCGGGTCCGGATCGAGCAGTCGTCTTTCAGAATTACGCCCTGTTTCCATGGATGAGCGCAAAGAAAAACGTACAGTTTGGCATCCGGCAGGCGCGGCGGGAGTTGCCCAAGGCAGAGGTCGCGGCGCTGGCGATGGAGTATCTGACCAAGGTCGAGATGGCCGATGCGGCGGATAAGTACCCCTACCAGCTCTCCGGCGGGATGCGGCAGCGGGTGGCCATCGCCCGGGCCTTGGCCATGGACGCCGATATCCTGCTGTTGGACGAGCCCTTCGGCGCGCTGGACGCCAAGATCCGCCTGGAGCTGCAGCAGCTGCTGGAGCAGCTCTGGTGCAGCGGTGAAAAGCGCAAGACGGTGATCTTCGTCACCCATGATATTCGCGAGGCGGTCCAGTTGGCAAGTCGGATCCTGTTTATGGCCCCGGGGAAGATCGTCGCGGACATCCCGGTGGACCTGCCCCGGCCGCGGCAGCAGCTGCTGGGCGAGGGCGCACAGATGCGCAAGCAGCTGCAGGATCGCTTGCTGCAGCTATTTTACGACACAGACGGGACGGGGGCGACGGATGAAGGCTGAGGGCAGAAGGCTGATACTGGTGCATCTTTTGCTGCTGGTGTTGCTGTATGAAATTATGTTTGTCCCCAACCAGCGGACGACGGTGCGGGACTATGATGCGCTGCTGGTCGGCATCGCGGTGATCGAGGCGCTATTCCTCTTCGCCCTTTGGTACTGCAAGCGCCGGGGGACGCTGTCCACGGGGCCGTTTGATATTATCCTTGTTGTCTGGCTGCTGATGATCGTCTGGGAGCTGACGACCTCTGTGCTGAACGTGGCTCACCCGGTGCTGGTGCCCTGCCCGGAAAATGTCTTTGACACCTTCCGGAAGCAGTGGAGCCTGCTTCTGCTGAACGTGGGCTATTCCATGGAGCTGCTGCTTTTGGGCTTTGCTCTGGGGCTGACGGCGGCGGTGCTGCTGGGCCTGGTAGCAGGCTGGGTGCCCCGGATCCGGGCGTTTGCCTACCCCATTGCCAATGTCATGGCGCCGATCCCGGCCATCGTGATCTCGCCGTATCTGGTGGCGCTGATGCCGACGTTCCGCAGCGCCTCCTTGGTCGTTATCATCCTGGGCATCTTCTGGCCGACGTTTCTTACCACGGTCAACCGGGTACAGAATATGGAGGTGCAGATTCTCGACTCGGCCCGGACACTGCAGCCCAGTACGATGACGATGCTGACGCGTATCCTGCTGCCGTATATCCTGCCCGGCGTGATCTCCGGGCTGCGGGTCTCGATGACGACGTCGCTTTTGATGCTGAACTTTGCCGAGCTTATGGGCGCGACCCACGGCATGGGCTATTACGTGCAGAACAGCATTACTTATGCCAACTACACCCATGCGGTGGCGGGCATTTTTGTCATCGGGATCGTCGTGACGATTCTGAATTTCCTGGTGGGAAAGCTGCAAAAGTGGGCCATCCGCTGGCATTGACCGGTGCTGGGAAATAATAAAAAGTAAAAATACCGGCCAGTGGCGCCTGTCTGGCGGCCGTTGGCCGGTTGACTTTTTTCCCGGTTTCGGCTATGCTAGCACTAAACACAACTTTTGTATGAAGGAGATGTGATTGTTTTGCGAGTGATTGATATTGAAAACATAATCTATAATATGCGCAACGAGACGCAGTTTGTCCTGCGCTGCGAAGAGGTATTCCACGATAAAATCAGCGCAGCTGCAGCGACAATTCTGGAGAACCGAAAGGAAAAGCCGATGGTAGCGTTAACTGGTCCCTCTGGTTCCGGCAAGACGACGACGGCTATGCGCCTACAGGTTTACCTGGAGAACCTGGGGGTCAAGGTCTGTCGGTTAAGCATGGATAATTTCTTCTTGCCCCTGGAGCAGCGTCCACCGGAGTTGACGGACTGGGAGTCGCCCCAGTGTGTCAACTGGGAGATGCTTCTGTCTGTTGTTGAGCAGTTGAAGGATGGGAAATCGGTGGAAACACCTTGGTACGACTTTGTCCATGGAACGACGGGCGGCTGGCGGACAATGCAAGGAGATCGGGAGGCGGTCATTATCGTCGAGGGGCTCCATATGCTCAATCCAATCATCTTTGACCGTATTCGCAGCCAGGCCAGTGGTATTTATGTTGCGCCTCGGACACGCATTATTACGACGCAGGATCGTGTTGTGCGCCCGGAGCAGTTGCGGGTGGCCCGGCGGCTTATCCGGGACTACAATACACGGGGCTACGACCTGCGCAAGACCATCGAGCGGGCGCATAATGTCGATCGCGGCGAGGTCCAGTATATCGCGCCCTATAAGTCAAATGCCGGCATCCATATCGACACGTTCCATGACTATGAGCCCTGTATCTTGGCGCGGTATCTCAAAGAGATTCCGTCTTGGTCCCAGGAGCTACCACCGGAATATATGACCGAGCTTGGCTTAGGAGATCTTCTGCAGGTCGTCGACAGTGTGCCGCCACTGCATACGCCGTACGTGCCGCGGGACTCTATTGTCCGGGAATTTGTCGGCGGTAGTTGCTTTACCTATTAAAGTACCCTTAAAGTGTAGGACCGCACTGGGCAGCGCAGGAGATGTGAGCGCGCCCTGTGGAAGCATTACCGTCTACGGGCACCGGCTCCGCCGGCGCCCGTAAATATTGCGCTTTTCAGAATGGGCTTATTTCCCGTGGAAGTTTTGATGAAAAACACGACTGCATGGGGAAAAAATATGGTCAAGTTGCCATCTTTACATTACTGCTTTACCGTGGTAAACTACTAACGCAACAGAAAAACAGCGCGGGAGAAGGAAAACCGCGCGGAACGGAGAAAATGGAACATGAAAAAGATTCTTGCAATGCTGCTGGCCATCGCAATGCTGGCCTGCCTGTTTGCCGGCTGCGGCAATTCTGACAAATCGAATGACGGCTCGACCCCCGGCAGCGACGCAGCGCCGGCCGCCGATGTGACCGCGGCCTCGGACTACGAAGAACTCCAGGTCAAGGGCACCATGGTCGTCGGCATCACCGACTTTGCTCCGATGGACTACCGGGATGACAACGGCGAGTGGACCGGCTTCGACGCGGAGCTTGCCCGCATGGTCGCCTCCCAGCTGGGTCTGGAATGCGAATTCATCGAGATCGACTGGGACAATAAGATCCTTGAGCTGGAATCTAAGTCCATCGACTGCGTCTGGAACGGCATGACGCTGACGGACGAGGTCCTGAACGCGATGGAGTGCACCGACCCCTATCTGGTCAATGCGCAGGTCGTCGTCATGAAGTCGGATAAGGTCGCGGATTACGCCGACGTGGATGCCATGAAGGATCTGGCTGTCGCCGTCGAGTCCGGCTCCGCCGGTGATGAGACCGCGACGAACAACGGCTTTACCAATGTCACGAAGGTCACCGCCCAGGCTGACGCGCTGATGGAGGTTGCCTCCGGCACGGCAGACGCCTGCATCATCGACCTGACCATGGCTAAGGCCATGACCGGCGATGGCACCAGTTACGCTGACCTTTCCATCGCGGCAGAGATGGACCGCGAGGAGTACGGCATCGGCTTCCGCAAGGGCTCTGATATGGCCCAGAAGGTCAATGACATCATTGCTTCCCTGAAGGATGATGGCACCCTGCAGGCGCTGGCGGACAAATACGGTCTGTCCCTGATCGACTGAGTCTGGAAAGCACGACATCCATCAAAAGAATAACCCGGTCCGGCGCTGCCGGGCCGGGAAAAGCGCCGGGACAGCCCGGCAGCAGGCAGCGTGCCGGGGTTTCTGCGGCACGCTGTGCGTGTGTTTTATGCCGCCGCGCAGGCGGGGAGAGAAATAGAGAGGTATGAAGCTATGGTTTGGTCTGTAACTGCGTCGCTGCTGGAAGGATTCGGTATGACGCTGAAAATTTTCGGCTTGACGCTGGCGTTTGCCATCCCCCTGGGGCTGCTGATCGCCTTCGGCTCGATGAGCCGCTTTAAGCCGCTGAAATGGCTGGTCGATGGCATCGTCTGGATCATCCGCGGGACACCGCTGATGCTGCAGCTGATCGCCATTTATTACGGGCCCGGCCTGGTGCTGGGCAGCCAGTGGTGGGGCACCGGCAACCAGGGCCGCTTTGTCGCGGTGTTGGTGGCATTTGTACTGAATTACGCCTGCTATTTCTCTGTCATCTATCGGGGCGGCATCGAGGCGATCCCCAAGGGGCAGTACGAAGCGGCCCAGGTCCTGGGCATGACAAAATCCCAGACCTTCTTCCGCGTGATCCTGCTGCAGGTCGTCAAGCGTATCGTCCCGCCGATGTCCAACGAGATCATCACCCTGGTGAAGGATACGTCCCTCTCCCGGGTCATCGCGTGCTATGAGATCATCTGGAATGCCCAGGTCTATATCAAGTCCAACGGCCTGATCTGGCCGCTGTTCTACACCGGCGTGTTCTATCTGCTGTTCAACGGCATTCTGACGGTCTTCTTCGGCTGGCTGGAACGCAAGATGTCGTATTTCCGTGTCTGAGGAGGGACGTTATGGCGGTATTGGAAGTAAAAAATATCCACAAGAGCTTTGACGGGACGACTGAGGTCCTGCAGGGCATCGACTTCTCCCTGGAGCAGGGCGAGGCTATTGCTATCATCGGCTCCTCCGGCAGCGGCAAGACGACGCTGCTGCGCTGCATCAATTTTTTGGAGACGCCTGATCAGGGCCAGGTGATCGTCAACGGCAAGGTCATTTTTGACGCGGCGGACCCGACCACGCAAAAAGAGAGCGAGATCCGGAAAAAGCGTCTCTCCTTCGGACTGGTGTTCCAGAATTTCAATCTCTTCCCCCAGTATACGGCAATCCAGAACGTCATGCTGGCCAGCCAGCTGCTGGCAAAGGAGCGGGAGGATTATAAGCAGAATAAGAAGGCGATTTTAGACGAGATCCGGCGCGATGCGGTGCAGCTTCTCGAAAAAGTCGGCCTGGCGGAGAAGCGGGACCTCTATCCTCATCAGCTCTCCGGCGGGCAGCAGCAGCGGGTGGCCATCGCCCGGGCGCTGGCGATGCATCCGGATATTCTCTGCTTTGATGAGCCGACCTCGGCGCTGGACCCGGAGCTGACCGGGGAGGTCCTGCGGGTCATCCGCGGCCTGGCAGAGCAGACGACGACGATGCTGATTGTTACCCATGAGATGGCCTTTGCCCGGGATGTGGCGGATCGGGTCATCTTTATGGACGGCGGCGTTGTCGTAGAGCAGGGCCCGTCCCGGGATGTGATCGAGCACCCCCAGCAGGAACGTACCCGCCAATTCCTGGCCCGCTACGCAGAAAATGAGCATTGAAAAAATCAAATGGAGAAAGATACAAAAGCGGCGCGCTGCAGAAATGCAACGCGCCGCTTTTGCGGTCATACGGGCTACTGGCCCGTCATAATACTTAGAATGGTTTGGTCGGTTTGCAGCATGCCTTCTTTGGCCAGGGTGCCGATGTTGGCAATGGTGCTGTCGACCCCGGCGGCGACGATGCCTTCGCCCTGCTGGAATTCCCGGTGATGCAGATACATCCGGTAGCCCATGATCCCGGCGTCCACCGCAGCGGCGATTTTGGCTGCGCACGAGGGCTTTGCGCCGTCGCAGATCGTGCCGGAGAGGATCGCCACGGCGTTGACGACGGTATGCGCCACAGCAGTGAAGCCGCCGCCCAGCAGGTAGCAGATGCCTGCGCCCGCGCCGACGCCTGCGGAAATGGCGCCGCAGTACGCAGAGAGGCGGCCGATGCCTGTCTTTTGATGGATGGTGATAAGGTCGGAGACCGCCAGGGCCCGGTAGAGCTGCTCCTTCGTCGCGCCGATGTGCTCGGCGTAGCGGTAGACCGGCATGGAGGCGGTGATGCCCTGGTTGCCGGAGCCGGAGAGGATGACAACGGGCATTTCGCAGCCGCTCATGCGGGCATCGGACCCGGCGGCGGCCCAGGCTTTGGCTTCCTGCTTGATATCGTCGCCGTAGTCCTCCCGTAGAATTTTGCCGATCTGAGCGCCCCAGTTGCCCCGCAGGCCCTCTTCCGCGATGGCGGCATTATACTGCACCTGCCGCTCCAGGACCGGCGTAATGCGCTCGATGGGGACGGTATCGGCAAAGCGGATAATATCCTCGACATTTAGGCAGCGCTTGTCTGTCAGGTGCTCGTCGGCGGCGTCGACCACCGGCTGCTCCAGCAGGACCTCACCGTCCTTGGCCAGGTAAACGATATTCGTGTGATTGTTTGTGATGCGGACGCAGGCGCTGTGGCCGTCGTTTGTCGTGCCGGTGATCTGGATATCCAGCAGGCAGGGCGACTGGCCGCAGGCGACGTGGATGGGCACGGACTGCAAAAAAGCCGTGATGGCGGGCTGCTGCGTTTCCGTCACATCGGCGATAACCTGCAGCTCCTTCTCGGCGTCCCCAGCGACGATGCCGACGGCGATGGCGGGCTGAATCCCCTTCTGGCCGCCGGTATTGGGGACGACGACACTTTTGACATTCTTCAGAATATTCCCGCTGACCGTGGCCGAGACTTCGTCCGGCAGACGGCCCAGCAGGGTGCGCATTTTTGCGGCGCAGTAGGCAATGGCGATGGGCTCGGTGCAGCCGGTGGCCAGCACGAGCTCCTCCTGCAAAATGGAGATATAGTTTTCGTAAATTCGATCGTCGAGCATAGCGTTCACCTCATAAGGCAGATGCCAGCGCCGGTTGTGCGTAAAAGTGCCGGACGGTAGCATGAAATTCTCTTACTGTTTATTATAAGTGTTTTTTTGCAGCGCTGCAAGCGGGTAGTACAATCCTGCATCTCCCTGCGAGATGCTATGATATGCCCGGCGGGCGGGAAAGGAAGAGGCGGATGCGGAGGAGCATATACTATTCTGCCAGGCCGCGGCGGGGCTTGGCACTGCTTCTGGCGTGCGCGCTGCTGGGCAGCGTGGGCGGCATCGCCGGGCAGGCGGTCCGGGACGGTGCAGGGGCGGCGCTGACGCCGGCCCAGGTCTATGCCCAGCAGGCGGAGGCCGTGGTCGGGATCGTCAATGCTGCGGCGGGGCAGACGCATGGGCGGGCCAGTGTGGGCAGTGGGTTTGTCGTCTCCGGTGACGGGTATATCATCACAAATTATCACGTTGTTGCCGGGGCGCAGGCCCTGCAGGTCTCCCTGCAGGATGCGGCCTATCCGGCGGCGCTAGTCGCCTACGCCGCCGACAGCGATGTTGCTGTGCTCAAGATCCGGGCGACAGGACTGCCGCGGGTCCGCTTGGGTGATTCGGATGCGCTGGCTGTCGGCGACCAGGTCGCGGCCATCGGCAATCCGCTGGGAGAGCTGACGTATACCATGACGGTTGGGTATATCTCCGCCCGGAACCGGGTGGTGACGACAGAAGGCGCGCAGATTGCGATGCTCCAGACGGACGCGGCCATCAATGCCGGTTCCTCCGGTGGGCCGCTGTTTGATATGCAGGGGCGGGTTGTTGGGATTACGACGGCCAAGTATTCCGGCCAGACCAGCAGCGGCGCGGCCATTGAGGGAATCGGCTTTGCAGTGCCCATCAATACGGCCAAGGCCCTGCTGCGCCAGCTGCCCGGGTATATGGCGCAGGCGTCCGGCCTCTAGGTGGGAAAACAGGGAAGATAAAAAAGTGCCCATGTCCGGGGAGCGGACATGGGCCAGAGGAGAAAGAGGAGGTATGTAATTTTGCTTAGTCTCCTTCAATCATCCGGTAGCCGACGCCGACCTCGGTGAAGATATAGGCGGGGCTGGCCGGATTTTCTTCAATTTTACGGCGGATGTTGGCCATATTGACTCGAAGGATCTGGTTATCCGCCTTTGCGCCGGGGCCCCAGAGCTCCCGGATGAGGAAATCATAGGTCAGGACCTTCCCGGCGTACATGCCGAGGAGGGAGACAAGCTTGTATTCATTCTGGGTCAGGTGGACGTCCTTGCCATCCAGGAAGACCCGGTGTTTATCGTAATCAATGGCCAGCTTCCCGGCCTTGAAGACGCCGGTCTGGGCCAGACGGTCGTTTTCCAGCCGGGTACGGGTGTGACGGATGGCGGTCCGGATGCGGGCCAGCAGCTCCGCGGAGCCGAAGGGCTTCGTGATATAGTCATCCGCGCCGGCGTCCAGGGCCTCGACCTTGTCCCGCTCGTGGGTGCGGGCGGAGACGACCATCACCGGCAGCCGGGACCAGCTGCGGATCGTCCGCAGGATCTCCATGCCGTCCATATCTGGCAGGCCGAGATCCAGGATGACCAGGTCCGGACAGTGGGATGCGATCATGGTCCTGGCCTGCTGACCAGTGCGGGCGACCAGGACGTCGTAATGATTCGCCGTCAGCATCGCGGCCATAAAATTGCTGATGCCCTGCTCGTCCTCGACGATAAGAATTTTGTCCTTGATTGTCATATACACTTACACCTCCAAAGGCAAGGTGAATTGGAATCGTGCACCGCCCTCCGGGCGGTTTTCCGCCGTCAGGCAGCCGCCGTGGGCGCGGACGATGGCAAGGCAAACGGAGAGCCCGATGCCCATATTGCGCCGCCCGCTCTCCTGGCCGCGGTCGTCATGGGTGAAGTAGCCATCAAACAGCTTGGGCATTGCCTCCCGGGAGATCCCGGCGCCGTTGTCGGTCACCTGGAACAGGGCGGCGTCGCCGGCGTTGGTGACGTCGATTTGAATTTCTGTGGTATGCTTCCCGTGCAGGGCAGCGTTTTCCAGCAGATTCAAAAGCACCTGCTGGATCAGGATCGCGTCCATCGGGACCATCAGCAGGGTCTGCGGGACATGGACTGTCGTCTCAATGCCGGGAAAGCGCTTTTTGAATTTCTGCACGGCGGCGCTGACGATCTCCTCCGCTGCTTCCATGTCCTTATGCAAGCTGGTGGGTTCGTCGCCAATGCGGGTGACGAGCAGCAGATTTTCCACGACGCCCAGAAGCCATTGGGCTTCGTCGCGGACGTCCTGCATGAGCTCATTTTTCGTCTCCGGCGGCAGGGCTTGGTCGTTATCCAGTACAGCGTTCGTTGCGCCGATGATCGAGGTCAGCGGGGTGCGCAGATCGTGGGAGACGGCCCGCAGCAGATTGCCGCGCATTTTCTCCTTCTCCGCCTCGGCCCGGACCTTTTCCTGCTGCTTGAGCTGCGTCGTCATCGCGCCGACGATGATGGCGACGGTGATCATGACGAGGAAGGTCAGGGGATAGCCGGAGATCGTGAAATTCAGGGAGAAATAGGGGTAGGTGAACATGTAATTGACGCCGATGACGCCGATCACAGAGGAAACCAAACCGTAGAGATACCCGTTGGTGTACCGGGAGACGAAAATGACGGCGGTCTCGAAAATCAGAGCGGCATAGACGTCGCCTTCGCTGAGGAACCGCAGCATGCTGCAGAGCAGCATGGCCAAGGAGAGGATCCCAATGCAGATGAGCGTATCCCGCCGGGAGGTAGGAAAGAGCTTGCGTGCCGTTTTCCAACGCATGGAAAACAACCCCCTTGCAGTTTTGTTATTCCGGCGCAGGGCCGCGCATCGCACCATATTGCAATGCTATAACTATCATACCACAGTCAAGCGTAAAAATGTTGTTAAGAAAAGTTATTCCGGCTGAAAACCGGACCAAATCGACACAGCGCCCATGGCAACAGTGATGACGCAGCAAAGCACGGTCAGGATTGTCATTCCATTTTCCTCCTTCACGCCGGGCAGTCCGGCTTTTTCGCAAGTATAGCAAAAAAAACGGCGGGAAGGCAAGGGAGCGCGGGGAACCTTGGCGGCGTGTTGACAGGCAGCCTGACGTTCTTAGCGCGGTCTTAACAGAACGCGGCCCGCAAAAAACCGGCAGAGCCTCCACGCCCGGGCAAGGTGCGGCGGCTCTGCCGGTTTCATTTAGGATAGGGCCTGCTTCATGGCGGGCTTGTTGAGATTGATCCGCTCCTGAAACAGGACTTGGCCGTCTGCAGTGACGGTCAGGTGGGCGACGCACAGGTCGCCGGTCTTGGCGCCGTCCAGCGACGTCCATTCCGCCGTGACATCCTGCGCCGTCAGCGCGGCGGGAGACTGGAAGGTGAAGGTCTGCGCTGCGGCGATCTTATTGGGGGAGGATGTCGTGACCGTGACGGTCTCGCCTGCTTGGGTGAGGGTGATGGTATAATCCCCGTTTTGCAGGGTGCAGACCGTCGTCTCCCCGCCTTCTGCGCTGCCGCAGGCGGCAAGGCCGCAGCAGAGCGCTGCCAGCAGGAGGGAAAAAACCAGGTGGGTCAATCGCTTATGCATCGTCGTCACGCTCCTTTGGAAAATGCTCGTTTCTGACTCCAGTATAGCAGAGCGGACGCGAGTTGTCACGTGTAACGGCCGACGATAATGCTGGAATTTTGCCCGCCAAAGCCCAGGGCGTTGGACATGGCGGCGTTGATCTCCCGCCGCAGCGGCGTGGGGCCGACGATAGACAGCGGATGGCTCGCCTCGTCCTGGGCGGTGAAGTGCAGCGTCGGCGGCAGGACGCCCGTCCGGATGGCCTGGATACAGGCGATGCACTCGGTGATACCGCCCGCGCCCATCATATGCCCTGTGGCGCCCTTCGTGGAGCTGACAGGGACGGTGTAGCTGCCGAAGACCTGGGCGATGGCCTTCGTCTCGGCCAGGTCGCCCTTGATGGTCGCGGTGCCGTGGGCATTGACATAGCCGATGTCCGTCGGGGCAAGCCCGGCCTGCTGCAGCGCCAGGCGCATACAGGCTGCCGCACCTGCCCCCTCCGGATGGGGGGAGACGACGTGGAATGCGTCGGTATTATTGCCCCAGCCCAGTAGGCGGGCGAGAATCTCAGCGCCACGGGCTTCGGCGCGGGCCCTAGTCTCAAGGATCAGCGCGCCGCCGCCCTCCCCGGTGACAAAGCCGTCGCGGCTTGCGTCAAAGGGGGCGCTGCGGCCGGAACGGGAGAGGGCGCCAGCCCGGCCCAAGCTCTGGAAAAACAGCGGGTTGACGGTCGATTCGCCGCCCATGCAGACGATAGCATCCGCCGCGCCGGATTGCAGCAGCAGTGCCGCCGTCGCGATGGCGTCGCCCCCGGAGGAGCAGGCAGTGCTGACGGTCAGGCTCGGGCCGGTGATCTTGTGGTCGATGGCAAATTGTGCCGCAGCGATATTGCCCATGATTTTCGTCATGAAGCGTGGGCCGACGGGCTTATGCGCCAGGCTGGCCGCCTCCTGGGTCTGGCCAATGCAGGTCAGGCCCGCCAGAGCGGTGCCCATGACGATGCCGCAGCGGTCGTCCGGGACCAGGCCGCTCATCGCCAACGCTTCGTTGGCAGCGACATAGGCAAACTGCATAAAGCGGTCCAGATCCGTCGCCAGGCGGCCCGGCAGCAGGGCGGCGGCGTCAAAATCCGCCACCTGCGCCGCTGCGTGGACCTGCAGGGCCGAGGTATCAAACGAGGTGACCGGCCCGATCCCACAGCGGCCTGCCAGCAGGCCATTCCAAAATTCTGCCACACCGATGCCGACAGGCGTCACAGCGCCCATCCCGGTGATCACGATCTCTCGTTCCATTTGCACTGCGCCCCCTTAGACCTGCTGGAAGGCCAGGCAGGCATTGTGACCGCCGAAGCCCAGGGAGGAGGAGAGGACCAGGTCCACCTCCGCCCGGCGGGCGGTCAGCGGGATATAGTCTAGGTCACAGGCCGGGTCCGGCTGCTCCAGGCCGATGGTCGGCGGCAGCATCCCGGTCTGCAGGGCCAGGACAGAGGCGACGGCCTCTGCCGCACCGGCTGCACCCAGCATATGGCCGGTCATGGACTTGGTCGAGCTGATGAGCGCCTTGCGGGCAAGCTCTTCGCCTAGGGCCTTTTTGATGGCCAGGGTCTCGGCCTTGTCGTTCAGGGGGGTGCCGGTGCCGTGGGCGTTGATATAGATGCGGGGGGAGTCATTGTGAGCCTCGGACCAGGCGTCGTAAATAGAGCGGGCGCCGCCCTCGGCCTCCGGATCCGGGGCCGTCATATGATAGGCGTCGCAGGTCATGCCATACCCCGCCAGCTCCGCCAGGATGTTTGCCCCCCGGGCCTTGGCATGGTCGTAGGATTCCAGGACCAGCGCCCCGGCACCCTCGCCCATGACAAAGCCGCTGCGGCGGCTGTCAAAGGGCAGGCTGGCGAGCTTGGGGTCGTCCTTCGTCGAGAGGGCCTGCATATTGGTAAAGCCTGCCAAGGAGATCTCGTTGATGGCGGCTTCCGCGCCGCCGGCCAGCATGACGTCGGCATAGCCGTGGCGGATGGCGCGCATGGCCTCACCGATGGCGTTATTGCCTGAGGCGCAAGCGGTCACCAGCGGCATAGCCGGGCCCTTGCAGCCAAAGCGGATGGCGATCAGGCCGGAAGCCATGTTGGCGATCATCATTGGGATAAAATACGGCGAGACCCGCCGGGGGCCCTTGTCCCGCAGCTTGTTGTGCTCTGTTAAGAAGGTACCGATGCCGCCGATGCCGGTGCCCATGTACACGCCTATGCGCTCCGGAGCGACCGTGCCCTGCACGCCGCTCTGAGCCATGGCCTGGCAGGCCGCCGCCATGGCGTATTGGCTGTAAAGATCGGCATGGGCGGCCTCCATTTTGTCCATATACTGCAGAGGGTCAAAGTCCCGCACCTGGGCGGCGAGCTTGACCTTGAAGGCTGCGGGATCAAAGCGGTCGATGGGACCGATGCCGCATTTGCCCTGCAGCAGGTTGTTCCAGAAGGTATCGACATCGTTGCCCAGCGGGCTGATGATGCCCATGCCGGTGATGACAACGCGTTGGGTCATAATTTTGTCTCCTTTTCCTGTTCTGCGCGGAAAAATTGCGCCCAGGCATCAAAAAAGTCAGGCGCAGCCTTTTTTAGGCTGACCGGGCGGCGGGTCGCGAGGTCCAGAAAGCAGTGCTCACTGGTGCCGGTCGCGGCACAGACGCCGTCGGATGCCCGGTAAATTTCATAGCGGTATGCGGCGCGGACACCGTTGAACTGGGTCAGCGTCGTGACGATGGACATCCAATCGTCAAAGACCAGCGACTGCCGGTAGCGGCAGCTCACGCCGGTGACGGGCATCAGAATGCCCCGGCTCTCCAGGTCCTTATAGACCAGCCCGGCCTGGCGCATGTACTCCAGCCGCCCCTCTTCCATGTAGCGGATATAGTTGGAGTGGTGGACGATGCCCATTTTGTCCGTCTCGTAGTAAAGGACGCGGCGGCGATGCGGCAGGATCTCGTTCATAGCGGTTCCTCCAGCTCTGTGGTGCCGAGGCGGCGGAAGCGCGCATAGCGCTGCGCCAGCAGCACCTGCGGGTCCAATGCCTGCAGCGTCTGCAGCTTCTGGTGCAGGCCGGTGCGCAGTAGGCGGTAAAAGGCTTCCTTGCCCAGCGCGGCCTCGGGGATGATCTGCTCGATCACACCGAAGTGCAGGGCGTCGGCCGCCGTCAGCTTCAGGCACGCGGCGGCGTCGGCGGAGCGGGCGGCGTCCTTCCAGAGAATACTGGCACAGCCCTCCGGCGAGATGACGGAGTAGATGGCGTTTTCCAGCATCCAGACCTCATCGGCCACAGCCAGCGCCAATGCGCCGCCGGAGCCGCCCTCGCCGATGAGAACGGAGAGGACCGGCACCTGCAGGCCGATCATCGCCGTCAGATTCTCGGCGATGGCCTGGCCCTGGCCCTGGGTTTCCGCTTCGATATCGCAGCGGGCGCCGGAGGTATCGACAAAGCAGAGGACCGGGCGGTGGAATTTCTCCGCCTGCTGCATCAGCCGCAGGGCCTTGCGATAGCCCGCGGGGCTGGGCGCGCCGAAATTGCGCTCTAGGCGGGATTTGGCGTTGTGCCCCTTTTCGATGGCGAGAACCGTCACCGGCATCTCGTCCAGATAGGCTACGCCGCCGACGATGGCGGCGTCATCGCCGCTGCGGCGGTCGCCGTGCAGCTCAAAAAAGTCGGTAAAAATGCCGCCAATATAATCCAGCCCCGTGGGGCGTTGATTGGCGCGGGCCGCCTTGACCCGCTCGTATGCAGGATTCGTCGCCACGGTCAACCCTCCCTTTCATGCAGCCGCAGCAGCTGCGCCAGCGCCTTTCTCTGGCCGGACCGGGGGACGATGGCGTCCACAAAGCCGTGGTCCAGCAGAAATTCCGCGGTCTGGAAGCCGGGCGGCAGTTTTTTCCGTGTCGTCTGTTCAATGACCCTGGGCCCGGCAAAGCCGATGGTCGCGCCGGGCTCGGCTAGGTGGATATCGCCCTCCATGGCGAAGCTGGCGGTCACGCCACCTGTTGTCGGATTCGTCAGGACGACGAGGTAAAAAAGCCCCGCGTCGCTGTGCCGCCGAACAGCGGCGCTGGTCTTGGCCATCTGCATCAGGGACAAGATGCCCTCCTGCATCCGCGCCCCGCCGGAGACGGTATAGCCGACGACCGGCAGGCGGTGCGCCATGGCGTATTCAAAGAGCCGGGTGATCTTCTCGCCGACGACGGTTCCCATGGAGCCCATCATAAAATACGGGTCCATCACAAACAGGCAGCAGCGCTGCCCGCCGATCGCGGCCTCGCCGCAAATAACGGCCTCCAATTCGCCGGAGGCGGTGCGGGCCGTCTCCAGCTTTTTGGGGTAGCCGGGGAATTGCAGCAGGTCACCGGCGCAAAGCCCTGCGTCGTGCTCCTGGAAGCTGTCGGGGTCGGCCAGCATGCTGATGCGCTGGCGGGCGTTGAGCCGGAAGTGATGGCCGCAGTGAATGCAGCAGTTGAAGTTATCCCACAAAAGGCTCAGGGGGATGGCCCGGTGGCAATTGGGGCAGGTCTGAGACGGCTCGTTCTCGTCCTGGTTCACCGGCGCGGGACGGCCGCCTTTTTCCAGTTCATTGGCGGGCTTTTGAAAGAAATTCAAAAATGGAACGGCCACACAATGCACCTCACTTTGCGATAAAATCCAGGTCGTAATCACCTGTCATAAAGGCGCTGCTGCTGAGCAGCGCGATCTGTTCTTCAATATTATTGGGCACGCCCTCGATCACCAGCTCGCACAGGGCGGCTTTCATCTTGCGCAGCGCCTCCTCCCGGGTGGCGGCAAAGACGATCAGCTTGCCAAGCAGGGGGTCATAATACGGCGTGACGGTGTTGCCGGTGACAAGATACGTGTCAAACCGGACAAAGGGGCCGCCAGAGACATGTAGAAAGTCCACCGTGCCCGGCGCCCGGGCGTTGATACGGCATTCGATGGCGCAGCCGCCCAGGTCGATGCGCTCTTGGGGGAAGCTCAGGCGCACGCCGTTGGAGACGCGGATCTGCCACTTGACCAGGTCGATACCCGTCAGGGCTTCCGTGACGGTATGCTCCACCTGCAGGCGGATGTTCATCTCCATAAAATAGAAATGTCCGGCGCCGTCCAGCAAAAATTCCAGCGTCCCGACACCGACATAGCCCAACTGCCGCACGGCCTCGCGTGCCTGGCGCAGTAAGGTCTCCCGCTGGGCCGGGGTGATGCCCGGCGAGGGGGATTCCTCGATGAGCTTCTGATGGTTGCGCTGCACGGAGCAGTCGCGCTCGCCGAGGCAGACGACATTGCCGTATTCATCGGCCAGGACCTGCACCTCGATATGCCGGGCGGGGTGGATGTACTTCTCCAGATACACCGCGCCGTCGCCGAAGGCGCTCAGGCTCTCTTTTTGCGCGGATAAAAACGCCGCTTCCATCTGGGCCGGGCTCTCGACAAGCCGGATGCCCCGGCCGCCGCCGCCCATGCAGGCCTTGAGCATGACGGGATACCCGATCTTCTCCGCTGCAGTCCGGGCGGAGGCGGTGTCGTGCAGCGCCAGTGCGCCGGGGATGACCGGCAGACCGGCCTGCTGCATCAGCGCCTTGACGGCGGCTTTGTCGCTGAGCATCTGCATATTTTGGGCCGACGGCCCGATAAACGCGATCTGATATTTCTGGCACAGGGCCGAAAATGCCGCGTTTTCCGACAAAAACCCGTAGCCCGGGTGGATCGCCTGGGCCCCAGAGACCAGGGCGGCGCTGAGAATGTGCGCCTGATCCAGATAGCTTTCGCCGGGCTCTGCCGGGCCGATGCAATAGCTCTCATCTGCCAGGGCGACATGCAGCGCCTCGGCATCGGCCTCGGAATAAACGGCCACGGTGGAGATGCCCATCTCCTTGCAGGCCCGAATGATCCGCACGGCGATCTCGCCGCGGTTTGCAATCAGAATTTTGGAATACACGGTCTACTCCCCTATCACAGCGAAGGAAAAATCGGCCTCCACACAGCGCTTGCCGCCCACTGTTCCCACGCCCTTGGCAAAATAGAACGGCGGCTTTGCGCGGGTGATCCGGCACTCGGTCTCAAACGTATCGCCGGGGCGGACCGGGGCGCGGAAGCGCACGTGGTCAAGCCCGGTGTACATGGGCGTCACATTGCCTGCCATCTGCTCTGCCAGCAGCACGCAGCAGGACTGGGCCAGGATCTCGCAGAGCATCACGCCCGGGACGACCGGGTTGCCGGGGAAATGCCCCTGCAGGAACCACTCATCGCCCCGTACCGTATAGCGGCCGCGGGCGCAGTCGTCTTGCCGCTCGGCGCTGTCCAGCAGCAGCATCCCGTCCCGGTGGGGCAGGATCTGCATCAATTGCTCCCGATCCATGCGTCAAGCCCTCTCGATTCGGAACAGCACGTGGCCGTAATCGACGACCTGGCCGTTCTCGGTGCAGACCTCTGTGATGACGCCGTCGTACTCTGCGACGATCTCGTTCATCAGCTTCATGGCCTCGATCAGGCAGAGCACATCGCCCTTGTGGATGCAGTCACCCACCTGGACGAAGGGCGCGGCGTTTTCCGCCGGAGCCCGGTAAAAGACGCCGACCATCGGGCTGCAGATATCCTGAGTGGCCGCTGCGGCCGGGGCGGCGTCAGACGACACTGCGGCCGCAGCAGACGGGGCAGCGGCCTGGCTGGCCCCTGCGCCTCGCTCCAGGCGCAGGCGGCAGCCCTGTTCTTCGATTTCCAGCGCGCTCAGGCCCAATTCCTGCATCACGTTTGCGTATTTTTTGATCTGTTTTTCTTCCATTGCGGTCTCCTCACGAAATTCTAAGGGGCGAACCTCATACAGAATTTGATAAAATCTTCTTTTCGGGAATTTGCCTCACATTGCCATGCCGCCGTCCACGCAGAAGACCTGCCCGGTGATATAGGCGGCGCCGGGCCCGGCCAGGAAGGCCGCCAGGCTGGCGATATCCGCGGGCGTGCCCATGCGCTTGAGGGGGATGCTGGCAACCAGTGGGTTTGTCTCGTCAAAGCCCTTTGTCATGTCCGTCTGAATAAAGCCGGGGGCGATGGCGTTGCAGGTGATGCCCTTGGCGGCCAGCTCCCGGGCAACGGATTTGGTCAGGCCGATGACGCCCGCCTTTGAGGCGGCATAGTTGGCCTGACCGGCATTGCCCATCACACCGGCGACGGAGCTGATGTTGATGATGCTGCCGCCCCGGCTGCGCAGCAGCAGCGGGCAGCAGTGGCGGATCATATTGAAGGTGCCCTTCAGATTTGTCGCGATGACGTCGTCAAAATCGGCTTCCTTCATCATGGCAATCAAGCCGTCGCGGTTGATGCCCGCGTTGTTGACCAGGATGCTGGCGCCGCCGAAGTCCTTTTTGATTGCCGCGACGGTCTGCTTGACCTGGGCAAAATCCGAAACGTCGCATTGGTAGCTCCGGGCGCTGACGCCATAGCCAGCGCACCGGGCGCAGACCTCCTCGGCTCGGGCTGTGTTGCCCGCATACAGCAGAGCGACGGACGCGCCCTGGGCGGCCAGCGCTGCGGCAATGGCCGCGCCGATGCCCCGGGATGCCCCGGTGACGATGGCAGTTTTTCCACTCAGCATTGCAGTTCCTCCAAAGTTTTGGCCAAGCTCTCCGCGTCCTCGACGTGCAGCGTTTTGGCCGTGCTGTCGGTCTTCTGGATCAGGCCGCACAGCGTTTTGCCGGGGCCGAGCTCAATAAATGTGTCGATCCCCTGCTCCCGCATATGGACGATGATCTGCTTCCAGCGGACCGGACTGCAGATCTGCCGGGTCAGAAGATCCCGGTAGTCCCCGGCGTAGGGGCGGGCGGTGTAATCAGAATAGAGCTGCACCCGCGGCTCCCGCAGCGCCGCGTCCTGCAGCACTTGGGAGAAGCCGACGGCAGCGGCGGTCATATACGGCGAGTGGAAGCCGCCGCTGACCTTCAAGGGGATCAGGCGGCCGCCGGCCTGCTTGACATCATCGGCCAGAAGCTTGAGCTCCTCCCGGGTGCCTGCCACGGCAACCTGGCCGGGGCAGTTGTAGTTGACAGGGTAAATATGCTCGTACCCGGCGCAGAGATATTCCACCGTGGCGTCCTCCAGCTTGACGACGGCGCCCATGCCGCAGTCAGACTGGCTGGCCGCCTGGTGCATCAGTTCACCACGGCGGCAGACAAGGTGGAAACCGTCCTCCAGCGTGACGGCGCCGGTATAGGTCAGCGCGGCGATCTCGCCCAGGGAGAACCCGGCGGCGCACTGGCAGGGGATGGCCTGTAGCGCGGCGGCCGCGGCCAGCTCGACGGCGAACATGCACGGCTGGGTGATGTCCGTCCGGGCCAGGTCCTCGGGCTTGGCAGAAAAGCACTGGTCCAGCGTGCCGGGGCGCAGCTGCTCCAGCCGGTCTAAAACGGCGGCGCTGGCGGCATTGCGCTCATAGAGGGAGCGGCCCATGCCGGGGTACTGTGCGCCTTGCCCGGCAAAGACAAAGGCTATTTGATCCATTGCACTGCCCCCTTTAAAATCGGCTCCGCACCCTGCATGACCTCGCGAATGATCTCCGCGGCGGGCTGCTCTTTTTTGACCATGGCAGCGATCTGCCCTGCCAGGAAGCAGCCGTTTTGCACGTCGCCCTCCTGGACGGCCTTGCGCAGCGCGCCGGTCGTCATGGCCTCCAGCTCCTCGTCAGATGTCTGGGCGTACTCCGCTTCTGTATAACGGCGCATCAGCGGTGTCCGCAGGCTGCGGACAGGATGGCCCAGGCGCTTGCCGGTGACGGTCGTGGCCAGGTCGCCTGCCTTGAAGAGCTTTTCTTTATAAGTCGGATGGATGCTGCACTCCGTGGCAGACAAAAAGCGGGTGCCCAGCTGCACACCGCAGGCGCCCAGCATAAAGGCGGCCGCCACGCCGCGGCCGTCGGCGATGCCACCGGCGGCGATGACTGGCAGCTCCGTCGCGTCGCAGACCTGCGGCACGAGGACCATCGTCGTCAATTCGCCCACATGGCCGCCGCTCTCGCCGCCCTCGGCGATCAGGGCGGTGGCCCCGACCCGGGTCATCAGCTTCGCCATGGCGACGGACGCCACGACGGGGATGACCTGGATCCCAGCGTCCTTCCATAGGGGCATATACTTGGCCGGATTACCTGCGCCGGTCGTGACGACGGCGACTTTTTCCTCCGCCACGACTTGGGCGACCGCATCGGCAAAGGGGCTCATGAGCATAATATTTACGCCGAAGGGCTTGCCCGTCTCAGCCGCCGCGATGCGGATCTGCTGGCGGACATAGTCCGCCGGGGCGTTGCCCGCCGCGACGATGCCGAGTCCGCCGCCGTTGGAGACCGCCGCGGCCAGCTTGCCGTCGGCGATCCAGGCCATGCCGCCCTGGAAGATGGGGTATTCGATCCCCAGAAGGCTACAAAGCTTTGATCTCAGCATCACATTTTTGCCTCAATGTACCGGACCAGGTCTCCGACTGTTTCGACTCGCTGGTCCAGCTCGATCTCCTTGCCCAGCTTGTCCTCCAGGTTCATCAGCATTTCGACGGTATCGAGAGAGTCGATGCCCAGGTCCTGGAAGGACGTCTCCATGGTGACCTCGGAAGGGTCACAGTCGTTCCGCTCTGCGATGAGCTCTGCAATTGCTTCGAATACCATAATCAATACCTCCAAATTTTTGATTGTAATGCCCATACCGGGATGCCCGGCAGGCAATAAGTTATCACCGATAACCAACAAAACAGAAAAAAGGAATGCCGCCTGGATGCGGCAGCGGCAGCAGGTGAGCTGCGGCAAAGTACAGATGGGTTATCATTGATAACTTTTTCCCTACTATACTGCCTTTTTACGGGCGTGTCAATAGGCAATTCTCGCTTTTCGGTTATTTCGTGGAATGCGGCAAAACGGTTTGACTTTCTGCGGAAAAACCGGTAAAATAACACTATTATCATTAGTGGAGAAGAACGATGGAACACAGGATGCGGCAAAAAAAGCAGCAGCGGCCCCTGCGGGAGCGGCTGCTGGAGGCTGGGGTGGAGGAGCTGCAGCGATACGGGTTCGAAAATTTTTCGGTGCGCCGGATCGCGTCCCAATGCGGCGTTTCCTGCGCGGCGCCCTACAAGCACTTTGCGGACAAGCAGACATTTATTTCAGCAATTTTTGAGTATATCAACAAGCAGTGGATCCTCCGGCAGAATGTGGTCCTGCAAAACTGCCAGGGGCCGACGCGAAAGAAGATCCTGGAGCTCAGCATGGAATACGTGCGTTTTTTGGTTGAGCACGCCCAGTTCCGCTCCATTATTATGATGAAATATGACGATACGGACGAGAAATTCTCCACCCTGCGCCACAAGCTGACCCGGCAGACCTATATCCTGGTGCACCGCTACTGCAAGGAGGTCGATATGCCGCCGGAGGTGCGGCACAGAAAGCTCTTTGTCGTGCGCTCGCTGATCTACGGCGCGGCGTTGATGTTCGACAACGGCGAATTGGAGTATACAGAGGAGAACGTCCAGATGGTCGCCCGGTGCATTGACCGGGAGTTTGATTTGCCATAACGCGACGGGTAAAATTGTAGCCCGGCGGGCAAGCTAGCGCTGGACGGAGAAGGAGGAGACCGGGATGCAGCAGAAGCATTTGAATTTTTTTGCGGACTTTTTACTGGACCTGGGCGGCGCGGTGCTCTATTCCATCGGCATCGGACTGTTTGCGCAGAACGCGGGCTTTGCGCCCGGCGGCATTTCCGGTCTGGCGCTGCTGTTCTATCACCTCTGGAAGCTGCCGGTGGGTTTGGCCACATTTTTGATGAATATCCCCTTGGTAATCCTGAGCTATCGCTATGTGGGGCGGCGTTTTTTGCTGCGGTCGCTGCGCAGCGTAATTTTGTGTACGATCCTGCTGGACGTGGTCTTTGTGCATATCCCGGTTTATTCGGGCAACCAGCTGCTGGCGGCGCTGTTTTCCGGCGTCTTCGTCGGCGCGGGGATGGCAATCTTCTATATGCGCGGCTCGTCCTCCGGCGGGGCGGACCTGCTGACCATGACAATCAAGGTGACAAAGCCGTATCTTTCCATTGGATTTGTCACGATGGCGATCGACTTCGTCATCATCTGCCTGGGCTGGCCGGTCTTTGGCAGTATTGACGCGGTGCTCTACGGCGTCGCTTCGACGGCGGCGACTTCTATTGTGCTGGACCGCATCCTGAACGGTGCCAGCATGGGCAAGCTGATTTTTATCATTACAGAAAAGGGCGACGAGATTGCCAAGGAGATCGACGCCCAGTCCCAACGAGGGGCGACGCGGCTCCAGGCCCGGGGTTGCTACACCGGGACGGAGAAGGAGGTCATTCTCTGCGCCTGCGCCAATGCGGAGGCTCATAAGATCCGTACGGCATCCTTCCGGCTGGACCCGAATGCATTTATCATCGTCTCCCAGACCAATGAGATCTTCGGCGCGGGTTTTATCTCTCCGGACCAGACGACAGCGTTTTTATAGGAAAAAGCGCATTGCAAAAGCAAAAAAATCGCTTGCCGCAAAAAGCGGCAAGCGTTCGGCGCGCCCGCGCGGGCGCATGGGATCGCTGCTCGGTATTGGATAAGCTGTAATGCCAGTATAGCAGCCCCACGGCACAATTGCTGTCGGATCCCGGCGGCGAGAAAAATTTTTTATATGCAAAGGAACAAGCAGTGATGGATTGGATAACGACATGGGATTTTGCCATTCTGGACTGGATTCAGGCCCATCTGCGTTGCGGTGCGGCGGATCAGTTTTTTTCGACGATAACACACCTGGCGGACGGCGGCGTATTCTGGATCCTGCTGGCAGTAGTCCTGCTGGTGATTCCGAAGACCCGGCGGTTTGGCTTAGCCCTGGCCCTGGCCCTAGTGCTGGATGGCATTTTCTGCAACGGCCTGCTCAAGCCGCTTATCGCCCGGGCGCGGCCCTATCAGCTGCACCCAGGGGTGCAGCTGCTGATCGCGCCGCCGTCGGATTACTCCTTCCCCTCGGGCCATGCGGCGGTCTCCTTTGCCGCGGCGGCGGCGCTGGGAGCCAGCCATGCCAAGGCGTGGGGCTGGAGTCTGGCGCTGGCGATTCTGCTGGCCCTTTCGCGGCTCTATCTATATGTACATTACCCGACGGATATCCTGGCCGGTGCGCTGGTCGGTACCCTGGCCGGGCTGGCCGGTGCGGCGCTGGCAAAGCGTCTGCCCCCGCGCCGGGCGAAAAAAGAGCAGCTTGACGTGGCCGACTGACCCGGCCAGGCGACGAGCAATCAGAACAATCAAAGAAAACGCCGCCTCCGCACTGTCCCAACGGTGCAGAGGCGGCGTTTTTATTCTGCTTTGGGGGCCTGGGCAGATGTTTTCCGGGTGGTGGCGCGTTTTGCGGCAGCGCTTTTTTTCTTTAAGGCCAGAGCGGCCTGCTTTGCTGCAGCACGCCGTGCTTCCTCGGCTTGGGCCTGCGCCAGGCGAGCGGCTTGCCGGGCTGCGTCCCGCTCCTGCAGCAGTTGCTGCATCTTACGCTGCTGCACTGGGTCACAGAGGGTGAGGAAGGCGGCGAAGGCATCGGGGTAGAGAAAATGCTTCTCCCCGAAGGGGGCCGTGAACGCGACGGTAACGCAGGTCTCTGCCTGCTGGACGATCTCGCCGTCGCCAAACTTGGCGTGGTGTACTTGCTGATATAAAAGTTCCGTGGGGTGCTCCTTTCTGAAAACGGGGATAATGAGCACCGGCAACGGGGGCCGTTGCCGGTTTTCGCACGTTGGGGCAAGCGCATTGGCTTCAATGGCGGTGCCAAGCACCGCACGCGCGAGAACGCGCAAAAACCGGCAAGGCCGATTTTTATTGTTGCTGCAAGCGCAGCACTGTACCACACGCGGTGGCGTGCCAATGCAGGCAATGGCGTTGGCGGTAGGCACAGGGAAAGATCTGACAAGATCATTATAGCGGAGAAAAATTAAAAATGTAAGGAAAATTTCCCGTAGAACCTGGAAAAAATAAGCTAGCCTGGCATCTGCCGCCGGGCATGTTAACGAAAATGAATGAAAATTATAATTTTTGACTGAATTTGATCGAAACGACTTGACAACAGAAAAACGATATGGTAATTTAGTGATAACAGAAAGAAACAGTCATAAAACGTCAAATTAAAGCAAAGGAAACACGCCAAAGCTGCCGGATGGCGGCGGCGCGGAGAGGAGTGAAGCAGCTATGATCTATACCGTGACGCTGAACCCGGCGGTGGACTATGTTGTGCATGTCCCGGCGCTGATCCAGGGGCAGATTCTGCGCAGCACCCGGGAGCAGGTCTTTTTCGGCGGCAAGGGCGTTAATGTTTCCAGCGTTTTGCACACGTTGGGCGTTGCATCCGTCGCCACGGGCTTTTTGGCCGGGTTTACTGGGCAGGCCATCGAGGCGGAGCTGGCGCGGCAGGGCATTGGGACGGATTTTGTCTTCCTGCCGGACGGCTTTACCCGCATCAATCTGAAGCTTCGTACCGGCGTGGAGACGGATATCAACGGCGGCGGCCCGGTGATCGGCCCGGCAGACCTGGCGGCACTGGAGGAAAAACTGACGCGTCTGCAGGCCGGGGACATTGCGGTCCTGGCGGGGAGTGTACCATTGTCGCTGGCGGGCGATCCGTATGCAGACCTGATGGCGCATCTTGCCGGTCGGGGGCTGCGCTTTGTGGTCGATACCACAGGCGCGCAGCTGCGCAGTGTCCTGCCGCTTCAGCCGTTTTTGGTCAAGCCAAACGGGCAGGAGTTGGGCGAGCTCTTTGGTGTGCGCATCGCGTCGGCGGCGGAGGCGGCTAAGTATGCTACCCGGCTGCAGGAGCTGGGGGCCCGGAACGTTTTGGTCTCCCTGGGCGCGCAGGGGGCGGTATTGGCGGACGAGACCGGGCGCATCTGGCAGCAGCCCGCCTGCCGGGGCGAGACGGTGAACACCGTTGGCGCAGGGGACTCCATGGTGGCGGGCTTCCTGGCAGGCTTTGCGCAGACTGGCAGCTACCAAGAAGCGCTCCGCTTGGGCACAGCCTGCGGCAGTGCGACGGCCTTTTGTGAGGGCCTGGCTGCGGCGGCGCAGATCCACGCGCTGCAAAAGGCCCTGGCCCCGACGCAGAAATTGGAAAAACCGGAAGGATCCGCTGTGAAGTAGGAGGTTGCAAGATGAAAATTTCCGATCTATTCTATCCTGGCAGCATTGCATTAAACAGCGCGCCGCAGGACAAGGCGGCTGCCCTGGAGGCCCTGGTGCAGCAGCACCAGGCGGCAGGGAATCTGGAGGATATCGACCGCTACCGCCAGGATATCCTGGCCCGGGAGGCCCAGGGCACGACGGCGGTCGGCAATGGCGTGGCGATCCCCCATGCCAAGTCTGGCGCGGTGCGGCGGCCCGGGCTGGCGGCGATGACCGTCCCCTGCGGCGTAGACTGCGACGCGATGGATGGCGCGCCGGTGCAGCTGCTCTTTATGATCGCCGCGCCGGATGAGAGCGACTTTCACCTGGAGGTGCTGGCGAAGCTGATGGGCCTTTTGATGGACGCGTCCTTCCGCGCCCGCCTGTGCAGCGCTGCGACTGAGGCGGCATTTTTGCAGTGCATCGACGAAGCAGAGGCGGCAAAGGACGGCCCTGCTGCGCCGGAAGCACCGCCCGCGGCGGACGATACCGCCTATGACGTGCTGGCGGTGACAGCCTGCCCCACGGGCATTGCCCATACGTATATGGCGGCGGAAGCGCTGGAAAAGGCGGCACAGGCTATGGGCATCCGCCTGAAGGTCGAGACCAATGGCTCCGGCGGCGTACAGAACGCGCTGACGGCCGAAGAGATCGCGCAGGCGCCGGGCATTCTCATCGCGGCGGACAAGAGCGTGGCCATGGCCCGGTTCCGGGGCAAGCGGCTTATCAGTGTCCCGGTGGCCGATGGCATCAAGCGGCCCGAGGCGCTGCTGCGCCAGACCATGGCCCCGGACGCGCCGGTCTACCAGGCGGCGGAAGAGGCACCGTCCAGCCCGGTGGACCAGCCTGCCAAGGCAGGCAAGCCGGGGCTGGGGCACGCGCTGTACCAGCATTTGATGAACGGCGTCTCGCATATGCTGCCCTTTGTGGTGGCGGGCGGTATTTTTATCGCCCTAGCGTTTTTGATCGACACCGTGGCCGGTGCGCCGCAGGACGGTAACTTTGGAATGCATACGCCGGTGGCGGCGTTTTTTAAGACGATCGGCAATGTGGCATTCAACTTTATGATCCCTATTCTGGGCGGGTATATCGGCATGTCTATCGCCGACCGGCCGGGGCTGCTGGTGGGCTTTGTCGGCGGCTATCTAGCGACGACCGGCGCGACGTTTGCAAGCGTCGCCGGGGATGTTCCCTCGGGCTTTTTGGGCGCGCTGTTTGCCGGGTTTGCCGGCGGATACCTGATGCTGGGCTTTGAAAAGCTCTGCCAGAAGCTGCCCAAGTCCCTCGACGGCATCAAGCCGGTGCTGCTCTTCCCGCTGGTGGGGTTGGGGCTGATCGCGGTGCTGATGTGCGCGGTGAACCCGGTCATGGGCTTTTTGAACACGGGGCTGAGCAAGCTGCTGGCCGCTATGGGCGGCACGAGCCGCGTCGCGCTGGGCGTGATCTTAGGCGCAATGATGGCCATTGATATGGGCGGCCCCTTCAACAAGGCGGCCTATGTCTTCGGCACGGCGGCCATTACGAACGGCAACTATGATATTATGGCGGCGGTCATGATCGGCGGGATGGTGCCGCCCCTGGCCATCGCCCTGG
>CAUBIP010000004.1 GCA_958436045.1 uncultured Oscillospiraceae bacterium
CTGCACCGGCTACCAGCAGCTCGTCGAAGCCATCCAAGACGCCGCCGTCCGCCTGTGCCGTGGCCCCATTGGAGGATAATTGCCTTGTAATTTTCCCCCAGGGCAGGTATAATAATAATTATCTTCTGCATAAAAAGGGCGGTGCGGTATGGATCTGCGGAAATTAGAAGCGCTGGCTGTGGCGGTGGAGTTGGGCAGCTTTACGAAGGCCGCCCAGCAGCTGGGCTACAGTCAATCGGGCCTGACCCATATGATGAACGCCCTGGAGCAGGAGATCGGCTTTTCCCTCCTCCTGCGCGACCACCGCGGCGTCCGGCTGACGGCGCAGGGCCGCCGCCTTTATCCGCAAATTCGCCAGCTGCTCTCAGCAAACCGGCAGCTGCAAAGCAGCATCGCCGCACTCCGTGCCTCGATGACGTTGGAATAGTTTTGGAATAGAGCGCAACCCCCCGCCGGGCAATGCCCGGCGGGGGGTTACAGGTCCGTGGATTGAAAATTTTAATTTAAATATCAAAGATTCCCAACAGCACGATGCCGATGACGACGCAGGCGATCATGCTATAGTGCTTCCAGGAGAGCCGCTCTTTCAGGAAGATCCGGCTCCACACGACAGACAGGACGCAGTAAGCCGAGATGATCGGCGCAGCAAACATGACATGGCGGCTGTCCGCAATGGCATAGATATACGCAAACTGGCCGATGGTCTCACAGACGGCGCCGGTATATTTCGGCGCTTCCTCCCGGGGCAGCAGCTTCTGCCGCTTGATCCCCAGGACATAGATGGCACACAGAATACCGACAAACAGGAACGTCAGCTCATACGCCACATTGGCAGAGTCCTCATTGAGGACCTCCAGGACGCGGCTATCAGCAAAGGTACCCAGTGCATCCAGCAGGCAGTAAATAACCGGCAGCAGAATCGCAACCCAGGATTTGGTATAAAAATAATTGGACTTTTCCTGCCGGGCATGGCGCAACGCGTCATCCTCCCGGGATTCGACGACTCCCAGGCCAACGACACCCACGCACACCAAGGCCACCGCCGCCAGAACCAGCATCCGGCTCAGCCCCTGGATCTCCGCATCCAGCCCGCCGGTCAGCAGGCACAGCACCGCCACCAGCGCGCCGGAGGAATTGCAGATAGGCGAGGAGATGGACAGCTCGATAAACCGCAGCCCCAGGTACCCCATGGCCATGGAGAGAATGTACAGCGCCGACACCGGCAGATAGGTCAGGATGATCTGGAAATTGATCTCCACCCCGCCGACGAAAATTTCATACGCCGCATGCAGCCCCATCACAACGCCGACGGCCATGACCATCTTCAGATGGCTGTACCGGTCCGATTGGCTGCGGCAACCGATTTTTGAAAACAGATCCGACCCGCTCCAAAACAGCAGCGCGGCCAGAGACAACCAAAACCACATTTTTTCTCTTTCCTCTCTGTAATTCTTACGTTTATTTTAAGGTGACCAGCCCGGCATCTACCATCTTCTGCAGGCTCATCAGGATGCCCGTCTTGGCGTGATACCAGGTCAGGCCGCCCTGGAAATAGACGGCGTAGGGCGGGCGGATCGGCCCGTCGGCCGAGAGCTCGATGGAGCTGCCCTGGACAAACGCCCCCGCCGCCATAACGACCTCTGACTCATAGCCCGGCATGGCCCACGGCACAGGATCGACATAGCTGTCTACCGGTGCGGCGGCCTGGATGCCCTTGCAGAAGGCCAGCATGGCCTCCCGGGAGCCCAGCGTCACGGCTTGGATGATATCATAGCGGGGCTCCGACCCGTTGGGGATCACCGGATAGCCCAGACTCTCATAGATATTGGCGGCAAAGATCGCGCCCTTGATTGCCCCGGAGACGACCGTCGGCGCCAAAAACAGCCCCTGGTACAAAGACGGCAGCAGGCCCAGATTCGCACCGACCTCCTGGCCGAGGCCCGGGGCCGAGAGCCGGAAGGCGCAGCGGCTGACGCACGCCTTCGTCCCGCAGATATACCCGCCGATGGGCGCAAGGCCGCCGCCGGGATTTTTAATGAGACTGCCGACGACCATATCCGCCCCAAAATCGCTGGGCTCCTTCGTCTGGACAAATTCGCCGTAGCAGTTATCCACCATGCAGATCACATCCGGCTTGACGCTTTTGCAGAAGGCGATCAGCTCGCCGATCTGCTCGACGCTGAACGTCGGCCGGGTGGCATAGCCCTTGGAGCGCTGGATGGTGACCAGCTTCGTCTTTTCGCCGATGGCCGCCCGGATGGCCGGGTAGTCAAATGTACCGTTGGGCAGCAAATCCACCTGCCGGTAGCTGACACCGTATTCCTTCAAGGAGCAAGGGCTCTCGCGAATGCCGATGACCTCCTCCAGCGTATCATACGGACCGCCCACCGGGGAGAGCAGCTCATCCCCCGGCAGCAGATTGGCCGACAGCGCCACCGTCAGCGCATGGGTGCCGCAGGTGATCTGGGGCCGCACCAGGGCCGCCTCCGTATGGAAGCAGTCGGCATAGACCTGCTCCAGCCGGTCCCGGCCCAGGTCGTCATAGCCGTAGCCCGTTGTGGCGGCAAAGCAGGTGGCATTGACCCGGTTTTTCTGCATCGCATGCAGGACCTTCGCCTGATTGTGCTCCGCCACCCGGTCCACCTCTGCAAACCGCTCGGTCAGCCGGTCCAGCACCGCCTCACCGTAGGCAAATACCGCCGGGCTGATGCCCATTTTTTCATATTGCAGTTCCATTTCCCGATCCATTTGCGCTTACCCCTCTTCCTCCAAATGCTGGCTCGGATTGACCCGCTCCAAAACCTGGCACGCCAGATCGTTCACGACCTCCGGCTTTGTGATGACAATGCCGCTCTCCTCATCGCCCAGAAGCAACAGTGTATCGCCCGGCTGGATGCCAAACAGCGCCCGCGCCTGCTTTGGAATGACGATCTGGCCCTTATCGCCGACCCGCGCCGTGCCAAATATATGCTTTCCCTTGGGCATACCCAACCGATGCTTTCCCCGCGGCACAGGCCGTCACCTCCCGTTACAGTTAAAACAGTAATATAAATAGAAAAGAATATCGCAGAAGAAATTCCCACTTTTCCTACTTCTCCAACAAATAGTACCCGATTTTCTGCCATCTGTCAACCATAAAAAGCAGCGCCGCCAGGGTTTCCCCAGCGGCGTTGTGCGTTATAGGTTCTGTTTTCGTCCCGCGTTACGGCTGCATCGGGTCCATGGCCTCGTGCAGTGCAGGCGTGATGGCCCCGCGGAAGATGCTGTCTGCCTGCAGGTGCGCCGTCTGCAGTGCGGCAGCGGCGTGGGGCGCTTCGACCTGGCCGCTCATATAAATATCCAGGTCCAGGATAAACACGGCCTCCTTCTGCTCCTGCTGTGTGCGCAGGTCCTTCCGCTGCATCATCGCCGGGGCGGACTGGATCTTCGCCCGGCAGCCGCCGGCCAGCGGCAAATCGTACCGCTGCCCCTCGCCCATAACGCCCTGCTCCTTCATATCCGGCTCAGCAAGCAAGCCCAGGAATCCCGGCTGCAGCAGCTCGCGCCACTGGGCCCCCTCCAGCTCCAGCGCACGGCGGGAGATGGAATTGATAAACCGCAGGCCCACTCGTTCAAAATACGTTGGCTGATACAGCCGGATAAACGCCGCTAAAACCTTATCCAGCCGCTTGGCAAAGTCTTCCCAACGGGTATAGTGATTGGTCGACAGGCTGATAAAATTCTTGGTCAGGTTCACCTTCCAGTGGTTGTCCTTGGCCAGAAATTGATAATTCGGCTGCGTCCCCTGGGGCACCAGCTTTCCGCCCTCCTTCCGGGGCGGCAGATTCTCCATCCGCTGGGAGAATTGGGGGTAGTCGCCCCGGATGGCCTCCTGAAACTGGGCCGGCGCCTGCGCGTCAATGCGCAAAATCGCAGGAAAACGCAGCTGGCAGATCACTTCGATCAGCGGACTGCGGCGATAAATGCAGCGATCTTCATAAGAAAACATAAAAACGCACCTCACACTCCGTTTTTTCTTTTAGTATAACGGCTTTTTGCAAAAATGCAAACCATTTTCCATTCTCCGCGCGGCTACTTGTGGTTTTTCCCGGAAGCTGGTATAATAACAAAAAATCAGCGGGTAAGATCGCCGCGTGGGAATTGAGGAACGCATCATGTATTATTCTGTGATCAAAAATTGCGACATCGCCAATGGCCCGGGGGTGCGGGTCGTGCTGTTCGTCTCCGGCTGCCGGCACCACTGCCCCGGCTGCTTTCAGCCCCAGACCTGGGACTTTTCCTACGGCCAGCCCTTCACCCAGGACACGGTGGATGAGCTTCTGTGGCTCCTGCAGCCGGATTACATCGCTGGGCTGACATTGCTGGGCGGCGAGCCCATGGAGCCGGAGAACCAGCCGGCCCTGCTGGAGCTGGTCCGGCAGGTCAAGCAATCTTACCCGGAAAAGAACATCTGGTGCTTCTCCGGCTATCTCTACGATGACCTTGCCGCCGGGAAAATCGGCGACGGCGCCGTCACCCGGGCGCTGCTCAGCCTGGTGGATGTCCTGGTGGATGGGGAATTTATCCTTGCCAGAAAAAAGCTGCAGCTGCGCTTCCGCGGCTCAGAAAACCAGCGCCTGATCGACCTGCGCAAAACAGAACAGGCCGGGCATGTCGTGCTTTGGACCGATGAAAAGGAGGGGGAAAAAACATGCAAACGCTCCGTGTAAAATGCCTGCGTACCGGCGCAAAGCCGCCGCACTATGCCTCCGCCAGCGCGGCCGGGGCGGATCTTTACGCCTGCCTGGACACTCCGGTGGCCATCGCCCCGGGCCAGACGGCCTTCCTCCCCACCGGCATCGCCCTGGAGATTCCCGCAGGCTTTGCCGGGCTGATCTACGCCCGCAGCGGCCTGGCCTGTAAGCAGGGCCTGGCCCCGGCCAATAAAGTCGGCGTCATTGATCCGGATTACCGGGGCGAAGTCCTCATCGCGCTGCACAATCACAGCGACGCAGTCCGCACCGTCGAGCCCGGCGACCGCATCGCCCAGCTCATTCTGACCCCGTATCTGACGGCGGACTTCCAACTCGCCGAGGACCTGACCGAAACGGACCGGGGTCCTGGCGGCTTCGGTTCCACCGGCGGCAAGTAAAGGAGCGCGCGATGCAGGAATTTTTACCCATCTCCCGGCGCGATATGGCCGCCCGGGGTTGGAGTCAATGCGATTTCGTCTATATCATCGGCGACGCCTACGTCGATCACCCGTCCTTTGGCCACGCCATCATCAGCCGGGTGCTGGAGCACGCAGGCTATAAGGTCGGCATTCTCTCCCAGCCGGATTGGCGGGACCCGGACTCCATCACTACCCTGGGGGAGCCGCGGCTTGGCTTTCTCGTTACCGGCGGCAATATGGACTCCATGGTCAATCACTATACCGTCTCCCATCACCATCGGAAGACCGACGCCTTTACCCCCGGCGGTGTCGGCGGGAAGCGCCCGGATTACGCGACGATCGTCTACTGTAACCTCATCCGCCAGCGCTACCGGCATACACCCATCCTCATCGGCGGCATTGAGGCAAGTCTCCGCCGCCTGGGGCATTACGACTACTGGTCCGACAAGGTCAAGCGCTCCATTTTGCTCGACAGTCAGGCAGATCTGCTGCTCTACGGCATGGGCGAGCGCAGCATCGTCGCCGTGGCAGATGCGCTGAACGATGGCCTGTCCCCCAGCGAAATCACCTACATTGAGGGCACCTGCTACAAGACAAAGGACATTACCGACGGGCGGCAATATCTCCAGCTGCCGGAATTTGCGGAGATCAGCGCAAACAAAAAAGCCTATGCCCGCAGCTTTTCCCTGCAATATGCCAATACCGATCCCTTTTCCGGCAAGCGCTTGGCGGAGCGTTACCCCGGCGGCGTCTACGTCGTGCAGAATCCGCCGCAGAAGCCCCTGTCCCAGCAGGAGATGGACGCCGTCTATGCCCTGCCCTACTGCCGGAACTATCACCCCAGCTATGAAAAGCTGGGGGGCGTCCCGGCGCTGCAGGAGGTCAAATTCAGCCTGGTCTCCAACCGGGGCTGCTTCGGCGGCTGCAGCTTCTGCGCCCTGACCTTCCACCAGGGCCGCATCGTCCAGACGCGAAGCCACGAATCCATCCTGGCCGAGGCGCGGCACATGACGGAAGATCCGGCCTTCAAGGGCTATATTCACGATGTCGGCGGCCCCACGGCAAATTTTCGCCAGCCCGCCTGTCAAAAGCAGCTGACCCACGGCGCCTGCCCCCACAAGCAGTGTCTCTTCCCCGCCCCCTGCAAAAATCTGCAGGCCGATCACAGTGACTATCTCCAGCTCCTGCGAAAGCTGCGGAAGCTGCCGGGAGTCAAAAAGGTCTTCATCCGCAGCGGCATCCGGTTTGACTATCTTCTGGCCGACCATAAAACGCCGTTTTTCAAGGAGCTGGTAAAGTACCATGTCTCCGGGCAGCTCAAGGTCGCACCGGAGCATGTCAGCGCCCCAGTGCTGCAGAATATGGGCAAGCCTGCCCACGAGGTTTATCTGGAATTTCTCGCCCAGTACCGGCGCATCAACCAGCAACTGGGCATGAAGCAGTATGTCGTCCCGTACCTGATGTCCTCTCATCCGGGCAGCACGATGCGGGAGGCGGTGGAGCTGGCGCTCTATGTCAAAAGCCTGGGCTATATGCCCGAACAGGTGCAGGATTTTTACCCCACCCCGGCGACGGTCTCCACCACGATGTACTACACCGGGCTTGACCCCCGCACAATGCAGCCGGTCTATGTTCCCCGCAGCGCCCATGAAAAAAACATGCAGCGAGCCCTGCTCCAGTACCAGGACCCGAAGAATTACCGTCTCGCCCTGGAGGCGCTGCACGCCGCACACCGGGAGGACCTAATTGGCACCGGCCCCGGCTGCCTGCTCCCGCCCCCGGGCGCAAAACGCGCCGCCCCGGTCAAAAAGCCAAAAACGACACGCCCCGTTCCGGAAAAGCGTCTGCATAAAGCCAAGCGGCACCGCTGACCGCGTCGCGCTCCGCCGCAGCGGGGCGCTGCGCGCATATTGCCCCTGTTTTCCGAATATAGATTCCCCAGATGAACAAAATGAGGTGGGAGCTATGGAAAACACTGCCAACCGCATCGACCTACGGGGCGATCTTGTCGCATTGCCGGTGCTGTCGCACGAGAACCACGGGCAAAGGTTTTATCGTTTTTTTCTGGATGTGGCGCGCCTGTCGGGCACGGCGGACCGTCTGCCGATCATCGCCGCCCAGTCTGTTTTAGAGGAGATGGACCTTTCCGCAGGCAGCCGCATCACCGTCACCGGCCAGGTCCGGTCTTACCACGTGCGGACAGAGGCCCGGCGTAAGCTACTGCTTTTCGTCTACGCCCAGAGCCTGCAGACCAGCGACGCCGCGCCGCTCAACGATGTCTTTCTCTCCGGCACGATCTGCAAGCCGCCGGTCTGCCGGCGCACCCCCCTGGGACGACAGATCTGCGATGTCATCCTGGCCGTTCCCCGCCCCTACCGGCGGGCGGACTATCTGCCCTGCATTTTATGGGGGCGGAACGCCGCCGAAGCTGCGGCAGCTGCCGTCGGCGATGAATTGGAGCTGACCGGCCGTCTGCAAAGCCGCCAGTATACCAAGCGTCTGGGCGAGACGATGGAGATCCGCACCGCCTATGAGGTCTCCGCCCTCTCCTCCCATGTTTTGGAGTATTTCTCCCTGGAGGACTCCGCAGAATAATGCAAAAAACCGTACCGCGTTCCGGCATCCCAGCCTGTGCGGTACGGTTTTTGGTTTTAACGGTCGCGCCGTCAGCCCGCCAGGGCGTCATTTTCCAGCGCTTCCTGCATATATTTAATGAGATAAGTATTGCCCAGCACCAGCAGCAGCGGGATGACCGCCAGACGCATGACGAGGTTGACCGTCGCATAGCCGACGACGACCAGCGCCGCCGTCAAAACAAGCTCGATCCTGCGCCAGGTCTCCAGCCGCCGGATCACCGCGGCAAACATCCGGTCGATGCTCTCCCGATCGCCCTCCAGGCGCTGGGGCGCCCCATCTGCAAAGGCATCCAGCGGCTTGCGGAAAAAAAGCCAGCCCTGCTCCCGGCAGACCAGCTCCCAACCCGCCCGCTCCTGCGCAGCCAGATAGGTGATCTCCTCCGCCGAGCCTGGCGCGCCGGCGCAATAGCCCAACCGATGCCGGCAGGGCACGCCGCCCGGGGTGAAAACCTGCTTCTTATGCGTCGCGGAGACAAGCGCATACCCCTGCGCCGCCTGCGCGTCGAGCAGCTGCTCCAGCTTTTTAAATTGCCAGCTGGAAAAGCGTTTGTGTAAAACCAGTTCCGCCATAGGGCCACCTCGCGTTGCATCTTTTTCTCTATTATAGCAGGCCCGGCAAAAAACGCAAGAGGGCAAATCCAGGGCAGGGCGCCGCGGCGCCCTGCCCCAACGGCGGCGGTTAACCGCCGCAGCCACAGCCGCTGCTGCCGCCGCTGCTGCCGCCGCTGCCATTGCAGCTATTGCAGCTATTGCAGCCGCAGCCACAACCGCAGCCACAACCACAGCCACAACCACAGCCACAGCTGCACTGACTGCTTTGCGCCCGCTCCATCGTCGCGGTCACGCCGCAGTGATTAAATTCCGGCATACAGCCAATGCCGATCCCGCCGAAAAATTGCCCATTCCAGCACATAAACAGTACCTCCCGACTTAGAATTTGGAAGCCCTCTCCGCCGAGTTCTTCCGCCTCATCCTATGTCGGAATGGTACCGTTTGTGTCAACTACAGGGATTCTGTGGCGCTGGTCTGGGGCAGCGGCAGATCGGAGCGGTGCTGCGACGCACCATTGCCCGGGCATCCGGCATGGATGACCGGCAGCTTCGGGTCCTGCAGCTGATCCGGCAGCTGCGGTTTCTTTTCCATTTTATCACCCCGGTTATAGTATGCCTGCCGGGGCAAAAATGTATGTATGCCGCGCTACTTTGCCCGCAGCTGCTCCACCAGCTGCGCATCCGGCGTCACGTAGCCGGTGCGGTAGGTCGTATAGACGACCATGCCCGGCTTTGCGCCGCCGGGCTTTTTGACAAAGCGCACCGGCGTATAATCCACCGGGACGCCCTGCCCCTCCCGGGCCTGGGAATAATAGGCTGCCAGCATCATCGCCTCCGTCACAGTTCGGTCCGGCGGCGTCTGCCCGTGGCAGGAAATGATGACATGGCTGCCGTGAATTTTCTGCGTATGGAGCCAGAGGTCTGATTTATAGGCTAGCTTCAGGGTCAGCTGATCGTTCTGCCGGTTGTTCCGGCCAACATAAATATAAAAGCCGTCTGAGGAGCAAAATTCCATCGGCTTTGCCGGGGCCGTCTTCGGCTGGCTGCGTTTGCCGCCGCGGCGAAGATAGCCGCCCAGCTCCAGCTCCGTGCGGATCTCCGCCAGGTCCCGCTCACACTCGGCCCGGGCAATGGTCTCCAGCACGCTGGCCAGATAATCCTCCTCCGTCCGCCCCTGAGCAATCTGCTCGGTCAGGACCCGCTGGGCTGTCTTCGCCTTGGCATAGTCCTTATAAAACTTGGCCGCATTTTGCTGCGGCGAGAGCTTCGGCGAAAGGGGGATGTCGATCTGGCGCATCTCCGGGTCGTAAAAATCCGTCGCCGTCAGCCGGACCTGGCCTCGCTGCATCTGCCAGAGGTTCGCCGTGACGATATCGCCCAGCTGCCGGGTGCGCTCCCGATCCGTGGAGGCGGCCAGCTCCTTTTCCTGCAGCGCCAGCTTGCGGACAACGCGGCTGTGCAGATTCGAAACGGTCTTGCGCAGCGCCTGGGATTTTTGCTGCATCAGCTCCCGCCGGTCCCGCTCGCCATAAAAATCATCCAGCAGCTGCCAGCAGGTCTCATAGGCCACCTGCTGCCGGGCCGCACCGTATTGACCGATGGGCCTCCAGGAGAAATCCGCAGGCTTTCCATCCGGCTGACGCAGCATCGTCGGCTGGAATTCACCCCGGCGGACCGAGGCAAACAGCGCCGCCAGCTGCTCCGGTGCATCCGGCGGCAGGGCCCAGGCGGACGATTCTGTGCTGCCCGTCAGCGCAAAGGCGATCTCCCGGCAGATCAACGGCGACAGGCCGCTAAAATGCGCCAGCAGCCAGTTTTGCAGCGGCGTATCCTGCGCAGCCTGCAATGCCGCCGCCCAATCGTCCCGGCTCAGCGGCAGGGGGTCGCGCTTGTCCTGCCCCGGCGGTGTGTGATAGAACAGCCCCGGCAGCACCTGCCGCCGCTCGGACATCAGAATATCCACCCGCCGCAGGCAGTCGATGATCCGTCCCGCGCCGTCGCATAAGATCAGGTTCGAGGTGCGCCCCATCAGCTCGGCATAAAGCCGCTTTTCCGTCGGCACACCCATCTCATCCGTACAGTCAAAGGTCAGGCAGACCGCCCGCTCCATCGGCTGCTGTGTGATGCTCCGCAGGCGGCCGCCGCACAGGTGCTTGCGCAGCAGCATGCAAAACATCGGCGGCTGGGCCGGGTTTTCCAGGCTCAGCGCCGTCAGCTGCAGCCGGGGGTGGGTGGGGTTGGCCGTCAGCAGCAGGCGCTTTGCCCCCTGGCTGCCCCGCAGCTGCAGCACGAGCGTATCCCGCTCCGGCTGATAAATTTTATCCACCTTCGCACCCTGCAGCGGCTGCTGCAGCTCCTGCGTCACGGCGGAGAGAAAAATTGCGTCAAAGGGCATTTGTCTCCTCCATCCCAAGCAAAAACAGTTCATTGATCCGGCCCCGCGCGCCCAGCAGGTACAGCGCGCCGCACAGCGCCTCCAGCCCGGTAGCCATGGCATATTGAGCATGGGTCGCGTTTTTCGGCACCGCATGTACATGGGTGTTGCGGCCCCGCTTGTAATAGGCCAGCTCCTCCGGTGTCAGCACCGGCAAAATGCGTTCGACAAACGCCGCCTGGGCTGGGGCTGCCACATGCCGGACCGTCGCCCGGTGCAGATCCCCCGACTTTGCCACGCCATGGGCGCACAGCCAGCTGCGGACCAGCAGTTCAAATACGCCGTCACCCAAATGGGCCAGCCCGAGGACGGAGATCTCCCCGATCTCCTGGGGCGTCATGTGCATCTCAAAATAGTTTTCCAAGGAAGCCTCCTTCTATCCCGGCAGCGGCGTTTCGCTGCCAAAACACGCAAAAGGGAACCGTTCTGGTTCCCTTTTGCCGCGCGACTCCGGTCAGGAGCCGGGTTTCAAATGCAGAAATTCTTTAATAGACCAGAACCGTCGAGCCCAGCGGTACATTGAACAGCCACCGGGCCTCCTCCGTATTCATCCGGATGCAGCCGTGTGAGATCATCACGTTCAGGTCACTGGTGACATATGCGCCGGTAGCTGTACTCTTCATGCGGCTGTGGAAGGCGTACGCGCCATTCCAGCGGCTGATGGAATCAACATACCAGGTGCCGTAGTCCCAACGGGCGTAGGGCTCATGGGTCTGCATTTTGTACAGCCCGGGGGGCGTCCGTGTACTGGCCGCGCCGATGCCGCAGTTATAGGTCTTGATCAGCGACCAGTGGCCCTTTGAGCCCTTGAATACATTGACCTTTGTCCGGTACAGGTTAATCCAGACCATGTAGCTCGTGTTGCTGCTGTAGCCCATGGCGTTGACGAACGTCTCTTTCTGATACTGGGTGTAGTCCCCGGAGGCGATGGAACCGTTGACCTGGGGAATGGAAACGGCCTTGTTGATCTTGACCGTCGTCGTACCCTCGACTTGCTCGTCATCATAGACTAGGACAGCCTTGATCGATGAAGAGGTAGGCATGCTGTGAGAGAAATAATAAGTATGGCGGAACGTGCTCGTCGTCCCCTCCCGGATGGAGATAGCCTGGGACTGGGTCAGATTGCCGTCCACGTACCAGCGCAGTGTGCAGGACCTAGCGTTGCTCTCGGCGCCGTAACCCGTGTTGACGCCTGTGACCGTTGCCGTGATCGCCGCCGTCGGTGCGGTAGAAGAGACAGTCTGGCCGCTGCTCAGGGTGAGCTTCGTGCCGGTCAGGCCCCGGTCGAGCTCTTCGTCCAGCTTGCCATATTTGCAGGTGATGGTGTAGCCCTTGCCGTGGACGAGGATATGCTCTGCATAGCCGCCGCCGGAGAGGGTGACATATTTGGGATTGATGGTGACCTCCTTCGCCGTGCCATCCAGGACGAAGCTGCCCTTGCGGGCGTCCAGCGTCAGGCTGCCGATCTCCGTCCCCTTCTGGGCCGTGACACTGCTGGCGGAAACCGTCACGGTATCGTATTTGCCGAGGATCGTGCTGCTGCCGCCGATGGTAAGCGTTTTGGCATTGCCAGCGTAGACCATTGAGTTTTGGCAGGAGAGATACGCCTGCTGCACTGCGGTATCGCAATCCACAATCGAATGGGAGAGCACCACCAGATTCTGCAGCGTGCAGCCGCGCAGCGTGATGCGGGCGCCATCCTTTGAGAGGACGACAAGATTGCCGCTGATCTTGACATCCTGGAGTGTCAGATCTCCCATGGCGCAGGTCAGGACCAGATTGCCGTCAATGACTGTGCCATCCGCAATGGGCTCGCTGCTGGCATAGAGCACATTCCCCTTCTCCGGCAGCTGATCCGGCGCCGTGCAGATCTTGCCGTTTTTGCCAAAGAGATTATAGAGCACCTGGGCCAGCTCTTCCCGGGTGATGGTCGCCTGGGGATTCAGACGATTTCTCGTATCGCCCTGCACATAGCCCGCACGGACCAGCGCACCGACACAGCCAGCGGCATACGCGCTGACACGGGATGCGTCTTCATAGCCAGCAAAGTCACTGGCAGAGCCGTCCCGCAGGCCGAAGGCCCGGCCGATGACGGTAAATGCCTGCTCCCGGGTGATCTTCAGGTCCGGTGAGAATGCCGTCGCCGAGGTGCCGTAGAAAATACCCAGCTGCACTGCCGCCGCAACATACGGCGTATACCAGCCGTTTGCCAGGTCCTGGAAGGCCGAGAGATCCGCCGGGGTAATGACTGCCTGCTTCTGGCCATCCACTGCACCAACCATTACGGTCAGCATCGTCGCCATCTGGGCGCGGGTGGCAGAGTCTGTCGGATGGAGTTGGCCGTCACCGTAGCCGGAGAGGATGCTGTGCTCCACGGCAAAGGCCAGCGCATCATGGGACCAGCCCGCCGGGATCTCGATCTTCTGCGCAGCCGCAGGCAGCGGTGCATCCGCTGGCTCTGCTTCCTCGGCCGACGCAGGGTCTTGCTCAGGCTGACCCTCCTGCGCGCTCTGCTGCGGCTCCGCCTCCGGCGGCTCCTGCTCCGGTGCTTCCGCTTCCGGCAGCGTCTGGCTGGTCGCTGCTTCTGCCGTAGGCGCCTCCAGCCCATCGCCGGGCAAGGCCAGCGCTGTCATCTGCAGCGCGAAGACTGCCGCCAGTGCCAGGCAAAGCAGCCGAATATGTAATGTTTTTTTCATGTTTCCACCCTCTTGCTTTCCAATGGGATTCTTGTTCTCAGTATAGCGGAAATTCTCCCCAGAATCAAGCACTCAAACAGCAGATTCAGAAATATTTAAGTGCTTGGTATTTTCTCTAAAAGAGTGATTTCTTTTTGCGTTCGGATGTGCTATACTTGACATTACACATCATTTTCCATTGGCGCAATGGGCACGCAAGGGAGCGGAGTATCATGGAGATCGCCAAATATATCGCAGCAGCCGCAGCGGGCTACCTGCTGGGGTCCGTCAGCACGTCGGTCCTGCTGTCTAAGCTCGCCTTCCGGCGGGACGTCCGGGCAGAGGGCAGCGGCAACGCCGGTGCAACAAATGTCGCCCGCATCTTCGGCATGTGGGCCGGTATTGCAACGCTACTGGCAGACGTCGGCAAGACCGTCCTGGCCATTTTGCTCGGCCAGTGGCTGGCGGGCGATATGGGCCTTTGCATCGCGGGCATCGCCTGTATTCTGGGCCACTGCTGGCCGGTGTATTTCCACTTTCGGGGCGGCAAGGGCGTCTCCGTTGGCGCAGCCATCGGGCTGATGATCGATTGGCGGGTCTTTGTTATTATTTTTATTGTATTCTTCGTGACCTTCGCCCTCTGTCAGATCGTCTCCGTTTGTTCCATAGCCAGCGCCGTGGCGCTGCCGGTGGCCGCCTGCCTGCTGGGCGTTACGGCGCCAAAATTGGTGCTGGCCATCGTCACCGGGGTTCTTGTGATTTTCATGCACCGGGGCAATATCCAGCGACTGCTACACGGCACCGAAGCAAAATTCAAGCCGCACACAAAAAAGCACAAGCCTTAAAACTGCGAAACAGAGGAGCCGCGCCGCCCGGTGCGGAAAAAACACTATGGGGTTTATTGAATTCTTTCTGACCGGCATCGGTCTGTCCATGGATGCTTTCGCTGTCGCAATCTGTAAAGGGCTGGGGATGCGCAAGGTCAACTATAAGCAGATGCTGCTTATCGCGCTGTTTTTCGGCGGCTTCCAGGCGCTGATGCCGCTGCTGGGCTGGCTGCTGGGCCGCCAGTTTGAGCAGTACATCACCAGCGTCGACCACTGGATTGCCTTCACCCTACTAGTCCTCATCGGGGCCAATATGCTGCGGGAGGCCCGCAAAGAGGATGACACAACGGACGCCGAAACGGTCTACGACGCCCCCCTTCCGCTGGGGCAGCTACTGCTGATGGCCATCGCCACCAGTATTGACGCGCTGGCTGTCGGCATCTCGTTTGCATTTCTGGGCGTCAACATTTGGCTCGCCATCGCCATCATCGGTACGACGACATTTTTGATCTCCGCCGCAGGGGTCTTCATTGGCAATCGCTTCGGCAACCGCTATGAAAAACGGGCGACCATCGCAGGGGGCATCATCCTGATCCTGCTGGGCGTCAAGATCCTGCTGGAGCATCTGGGTGTCATTGCTTTTAATGTACATTAGACAAAACCTGCCCCCCGGCGTCTTTGCGGCTCCGGGGGGCAGGTTTCTTCTTTTCTATACAGTCTTCACGCTAGGTCAACATCACCCGAATTGAGCACATCGTTATCTGCCGGTTCTGCATCACCGTCATTGGGCATTGTCAGGCAGATGGCATTTTGCAGCAGCGCCGCAGCAAGGCCGCCGTATGTGAGGCACGCAGTCAAGCCGCCGTCTGCCAGGGAAATGGCGCAGAAAAAGACGCCCGTCATGCTCCAAAACAGCGTGATCCGCCGCTTGCCCCGGTCTGCCGAGAAGCCAGACGCGTGGAACAGGCCCAGCATCGCGCACAGCAGGCCGAAGAGCTGGAAGCAATAGTCCAGCACCGCCGGGTCCGTGCTCCAGCTTTTAAAATCGCCGATGATCCGCGCCACCAGCCAGGCGACGACCACGCAGCCCGCCAGCAGCCCCGGGACACGGCCCCGGGCCCGGCAGAGGCCATGCCACACCAGCTGCGCCGCCGGAAGCAGCGCCGCCAGGCCGATGGCCCGGCCAAAGCCTATCTGCATCGCCGCGGCGCTCAGCCCGCCAACGGCCAGCAGAACGCCGCCAGCCAGATAGCCCACGCCGCTGGCCATGCCGGGGGCAAAATTCCGGTCATACGCCGCCCGGGGCGCGGCGCGCCGGCTCAGCAGCCAAAATACCACGATGGCGATGACGCACAGCGCCAACAGCGCCAGGACAGACGCGCTGCCGCCCAGCCAAAGGCCGTTTTCATCCCGCCCCTGCCGCAGCTGCCACAGCCGCAGGGCAAAGCCCAGCACCGCCGCAGCCAGTGCCGTTACCAGCACCGCTGGCCGTAAGTTTTCTTCTCTCCGCATCATACTGCCCTCCCCGCTGCGCGCAGCGCGCACTATTTTGGCAAGGCCGCCCCAGCTCCACTCCGGAACGCGCCGCCTTATGAAAGTCCTATCCAAGATGTACGCTTAGTATAGCACAACGACCGCCTGCAATGCAAGGACTCCCCGCCGCCCGCCTGAAAAAACCCGCTGCCGGGGAAAAAAGTTGGTTTCCCGGCAAATTTTCTGTGTTTTTCCCGCAGAATTCCCTTGCAATCACGAAAAAAAGATGCTATACTCATAGTGACCTTTGGAATGCAGCGCAGAAGGGCTTTTGTTTTTTCTGCCGCTTCCACCGCGCGGCCTTTGGCAGCGCAGGGCATCGCCTCTGTTTTCCGGGCGTTGCCAGCTTTCGGTTCTTACGTTTGATCGGTAGACTGAGACTGGGGTTTTCCCCAGTCTTTCTTATTGAGAAAGGCAGTTATTATGAAAATCACAGAGCAAGTCCGGCAATTTGCTGAGCCGGTTGTGCTGCAATACGGCTGCACCCTGTGGGACGTCGAATACGTCCGGGAGGGCAGCGACTGGTTCCTGCGTCTTTATATCGACAAAGACGGTGGTGTGAACATCGCAGACTGCGAGGCCATCTCCCGGGCGATGGACCCGATCCTAGATGAAAAGGACCCCATTCCCGACAGCTACACCTTCGAGGTCTGCTCAGCAGGGCTGGAGCGTACCCTCAAGCGGCCGCAGGACTTTATCCAGTTTCTGCATTCCCCTGTCCTGGTCAAGCTCTACCGCCCCCGGGACGGTGCCAAGGAATTCCCCGGCATTTTAGAGGCCTATGAGGATGGCCGCATTACCATCTCCATGGGGCAGACAACATATACGTTCGAACAGGCGGAGGTCGCATTGGTCCGGCTTCGCATCACGTTTTAACAGGAGGACATACCATGAATAGCGAAATCTTCGCCGCATTGAAGCAACTGGAAAAAGAGCGGGGCATCCCCACGGACTACATGGTTGAGAAGATCACCCAGGCCCTGGTCGCTGCGTATAAAAAGGACCGCGACGGCTATACCGACAATGTCTTTGTCACCCTGGATGAAGACGCCCTGCATATGTATGCGCAAAAGGAAGTCGTCGACGACGTCATCTCCCCGCAGACCGAAGTCACACTGGATGCTGCCCGGAAGATCGATCCGACAGTCCAGCTGGGCGACCTCATCAATGTCGACATTCAGACAAAGGGCTTCGGCCGTATCGCCGCGCAGACGGCAAAGCAGGTCATTATCCAGGGCATCCGCGAAGCGGAGCACGGTATGATCTTCGACAGCTTCTCCTCCCGGCAGCATGAGATCTTGATGGGCACGGTACTGCGCATCGACCCCATCACCCGGGATATGACCGTCCGCATCGGCCAGGGCAATGACCGGACCGACGCGCTGCTGAGCGCCGGGGAGCAGGTCCACGGCGAGGTCTTCCGGGAAGGTGACCTCATCCGCGTCTATGTCGTCGAGGTACACCGCACAAACCGCGGCCCGCAGGTCATCGTCTCCCGGACCCATCCGGGTCTGGTCAAGCGGCTGTTTGAATTGAACGTTCCCGAGATCGAATCCGGTCTCGTCGAGATCAAGGCCACGGCCCGGGAGGCTGGCTCCCGGACGAAGCTGGCCGTACACGCCACAGAAGAGAACATCGACCCGGTCGGCGCTTGCGTTGGCCCCCGGGGCGGCCGTGTCGGCGCCGTCGTCGAGGAACTGCGGGGCGAAAAGATGGATATCGTCGTCTGGTCGGAAAATCCGGAGGAATTTGTCGCCTCGGCGTTGTCCCCGGCAGACGTTCTGTCCGTCCGGCTGGTGCCCGGCATCAAGGCATGTCGCGTCATCGTGCCGGACGATCAGCTGTCGCTGGCCATCGGCAAAGAGGGCCAAAACGCCCGTCTTGCTGCCCGGCTGACCGGTTATAAGATCGACATTAAGCCCGAATCTCAGGCAGATGTCTGCGAGGAGGACGAGTTTGCCCAGGCCCTGCAGGAGGCCCAGGAGGCGGCAGAAGCTGCGGCTGAGGCAGAAGCCCAGGAGCCCGCAGAGGAAGCTCCGGCCGCTGCACCCGCGGAAGACGCCGCACCGGCAGAAGCCACAGAATCTGCAGAACCCGTGGAGGAACCCGCAGAATAAAGCACCCATTCGACCACCCAGGGAGGAGGAACCTACGTGCCGAAAAAAATACCTATGCGGCAGTGCCTCGGCTGTCGGGAAATGAAGCCGAAGAAAGAGCTGACCCGCGTCGTGCGCGCGCCGGACGGCACCGTATCCATCGACTCCCGGGGGAAATCGCCGGGACGCGGCGCTTACGTCTGCCCCAACACGGCCTGCCTGCAAAAGGCGCTGCGCTCCAAAGCGCTGGACCGCAGCCTGGAGGTTGAGATCCCGCAAGAGATCTACGAGACGCTGATCGCGCAGATGGAGGCAAGCCGGAATGAATAAAGCTCTACAGCTGCTGTCGCTGGCCCGCAAGGGCGGGCGCATCGAGGCCGGAGAAGAACCGGTGGACACCTGCATCCGCATGGGCCGTGCCCGTCTGATCCTCCTGGCCAGTGACGCTTCCGAGCACACCTGCCGCCGGATCCGGGGCAGTGTCGCCAGCTCCAAGCAGCCTTATATCACGATCCCCTTTACGAAAGAAGAACTCGGCGGCGCGATTGGCCGGTCCGCCATCGCCGTCGCCGCATTGACAGACCCTGCTCTGGCGCAGGCTTTTATCCGGGCGCTGGACGATCCGGCGCAGTACACAGACCTGCTGGCCGGTCTGGACAAACGTGTCACGCGCATCCGCAAGCATCAAAAAGAAGGCAAAGCGCAGCGCCCGCACGCCCATGGCAAGAAGTAATATGGAGGTGGCTATATGAGTAGTTTAGTGAAGTATCGCATCCGTGAGGTGGCAGCCGATTTTGGCATGACACCCAAGGAAGTTTCGGAGATCGTCGGCAAATACTTTGAAAAGCCCAAGAGCAATACCCAAGTCCTGGAGGACGCACAGCTGAACGTGGTTTTTGAGTATATCACCCGGCAGAATCAGGTCGCCTCCCTGGAGCAGGTCGTCGCCGCCACAGCGAAGGATAAGCGGCCCGCTCCGGCGGCAGAAAAGCCGCAGGATGAAAAGCCCGCGGCCAAGCAGCCCGCCGCCCCGGCGCAGGCCCCGGCAAGCCAAGCCGCTCCGGCCAAGCAGTCGGAGAAGAAGCCCCAGGAGCCGCAGCGCAAACGCGAGCGCCGTGTCGTCGACACCTCCGCGGTCACCGTCAATGCCGACCGCTTTGACGACCGGGTCGACTCCCTCATCTCCGAGCGGGCGCAGAATTTCTCCGGCGGCAAGCAGCGTATTGGCAGCCGCAACTCCAAAAAGCCCCAAAAGAAGGGCAAGTACGGTGGCAACAAGTCCCGCAATGAAGAGCAGGAGAAGATGCGCCGCCTCCAGCTGGAGATCATTAAAAAGACCCCGCTGACCGTCAAGATCCCCGATGAGATCACCGTCGGTGAGCTGGCCTCCCGGATGAAAAAGACGGCTGCGGACGTCATCAAATGCCTGATGAAAAATGGCGTCATGGCCGGGATCAACCAGAATATCGACTACGATACGGCGGAATTTGTCGCCACAGAGCTGGGCTGCAAGGTCGAGCGCGAGATCGTCGTCACGATCGAGGACCGGCTGTTTGACGACCATGAGGACACGGAAGACGAGCTGGTCAGCCGTCCCCCTGTCGTTGTCGTGATGGGTCACGTCGACCACGGCAAGACCTCTCTGCTGGACGCAGTCCGGAAGACGAACGTCGTCTCCGGCGAAGCTGGCGGCATCACGCAGCACATCGGCGCTTACACTGTCAAGATCAACGACCACCCCATCACCTTCCTGGATACGCCGGGCCACGCTGCATTTACCGAAATGCGTGCCCGCGGCGCCATGTGCACCGATATCGCGATTCTGGTCGTCGCCGCCGATGACGGCATCATGCCGCAGACGGTCGAGGCCATCAACCACGCCAAGGCGGCGGAGATTCCCGTCATCGTGGCAGTCAATAAGATGGATAAGCCCGGCGCAAACCCGGACCGGGTCCTGACCCAGCTGACTGAGCACGGCCTTGTCCCCGCCGACTGGGGCGGAGATACGGAGGTCTGCCGCATCTCCGCAAAAATGGGCCAGGGCATTGACGAGCTGCTGGAGCTGGTTATCTTGACGGCCGAAATGGCAGAGCTCAAGGCCAACCCCAATCGCGCCGCCAAGGGCACTGTCATCGAAGCGCGCTTGGACAAGGCCAGAGGCCCCATCGCGACCCTTCTGGTCCAGAACGGCACGCTGCACCAGGGTGATACCATCATCGCCGGTACCGCCGTCGGCCATGTCCGCGTTATGACGAACGACAAGGGCCGCACGGTCAAGACGGCTGGGCCCTCCATCCCCGTGGAGATCACCGGCCTTGCCGAAGTGCCCACCCCGGGCGATGAATTCAACGCCGTTGCCGACGAGCGCATGGCCCGGCAGCTGGTCGAGCAACGCAAGCAGAAGATCAAGGACGATCTCAACAAGCTCAACCAGAAGGTCACGCTGGACAACCTCTTTGCCAAGATGCAGGAGGGCGAGATGAAGGAGCTCAACCTGATCGTCAAGGCCGACGTCCAGGGCTCTGCAGAGGCGGTCAAATCCAGCCTGGAGAAGCTCACGAACGAAGAGGTCCGGGTCCGGGTCATCCACGCCGGTGTCGGTGCGATCAACGAATCCGATATCCTGTTGGCCTCCACGGCGAACGCCATTATCGTCGGCTTCAATGTCCGGCCCAATGACGCCGCCCAGGTCGCTGCAAAGCGGGACCATGTTGATATGCGGATGTACCGCGTCATTTACGACGCGATCAACGAGATCGAATCGGCCATGAAGGGCATGCTGGCGCCCAAGTACCGGGAAGCGATCATTGGCCACGCCGAGGTCCGCCAGACCTTCCACGCCTCCGCCGTCGGCACCATCGCCGGCTGCTATGTCAAGGACGGCAAGATCACCCGGGACGCCAAGGTCCGCATTCTGCGGGACAATATCGTCATCCACGAAGGCGAGCTGGCTGGTCTGCAGCGCTTTAAGGACTCGGTCAAGGAAGTGCAGGCCAACTACGAATGCGGCATTACCATCGAAAAATACAGCGATATCAAAGAAGGCGACGTCTTCGAGTGCTTCATCATGGAGGAGATTCCCCAATAAGCACCGAAGCAAAGACGCCGCAGCACCGTGTTTTTTATAAACAAACGGCGCAAACCGGGTACACCGCACCGGTGTGCCCGGTTTGTACAAGCGCCGCCATCTCGCGGCGCTTGGCGATGCAACGCCAAAAAGGAGGTTCCCGATGGCTTCGAATCGAATTGGAAGAATCAATGAAGAAATGCAAAAGGAGCTGGCCGCGCTCTTGCGCCAGCTGAAGGACCCCCGGGTGCAGAAGACGATGATCTCCATCACCCGGGTCGATACCACCTCGGACCTGCGTTACAGCAAGGTTTTCGTCAGCTTTTTGGATAAGGACTGCGCCCGCGAGGGCCTGCAGGGGCTGAAATCCGCCTCCGGCTATCTGCGCCGGGAGTTGGGCAGCCGCCTGCAGCTGCGCTATACCCCGGAGCTTGTCTGGCAGGAGGACCACTCCATCACCTATGGTGCCCACATTCTGGACCTTCTGTCCACGCTGGACATCCCGAAGGATGACGACGGTGACAGCCATGATCCGCAAGACCCTGCCTGAGGCAGCCGCCTGGCTGCGCCAGAACGACTGCTATCTCCTGCTGACCCACCGGCGGCCCGACGGCGACACCATTGGCTCTGCCGCAGCCCTCTGCCGCGGCCTGCGCCAATTGGGCAAAGCGGCCTGGCTGCTGGAAAACCCCGAGGTCACACCCAAATACGCGCCGTACCTCACCGGCCTGACCGTCCCGGCCCCGCCGGAGGGCGCGACAGTCCTGGCCATTGATACGGCTTCCCCCGGCCTGCTGCCGGAAAACGCTCAACCCCTGGCAGGCAATGTCCAACTCTGCATCGACCACCACGGCTCGAACACGGGCTACGCCGCCGCGACGCTGGTCGCCCCCGGCTGCGCCGCCTGCGGCGAGGTGATCTTCCGCCTGCTGGAGGCACTGACGGTCCCGGTGGACAAGGGCATCGCCGAGGCGCTGTACCTTGCCATTGCGACAGATACCGGCTGCTTCCGCTATTCCAATGTCACTGCTGAGACGATGCGCATCGCCGCCCAGCTGATGGACTGCGGTGCGGCAGCCTACCCCATCAACAAAGTTATGTTTGAGACGAAACGCCTGCCCCGGCTGCGGCTGGAGGCGTATTTGATTGAGCATGTCGCATTTTTCAGTGCCGGGAGGATCGGCATCTCGATCATTCCGGCCCATCTGCGCCAGCAGCTCGGCCTGACGAGCGACGATCTGGACGATATCTCCGGCTTTGCCCGGGATATTGAAGGCGTCGAGATTGGCGCCATGCTGCGCCAGCAGCCGGACGGCAGCACAAAGCTCTCTGTCCGCAGCAGCCCGGCCTTTGACGCCTGCGCCATCTGCGCAAAGCTGGGAGGCGGGGGGCACAAAGCCGCCGCTGGCGCTTCCCTTCCCCTGCCGCCGGACCACGCCCAGGCAGCGCTGCTCCAGGCAATCTATGACGTTTATCCATCCCTGCTCCCCCAATAAGGAGAACTATGGCCAACGGAATCATCATTGTTGACAAGCCCGCCGATTGGACGAGCCAGGACGTCGCCGCGAAGCTGCGGGGCGTCTTCCACGAACGGCGCATCGGACACGGCGGCACGCTGGACCCTATGGCCACCGGCGTTTTGCCGATCTTTGTCGGCCGGGCCACTCGGGCCGTGCCCTATTTTGAATCGGCGGAAAAGGAATATATCGCCACACTGCACCTCGGCCTGGAGACGGACACCCAGGATATTACCGGCACCTGCCTGCGTACTGCACCGGTCGCGGTCACCCAGGCGGAGCTGGAACATGTGCTGTCCCAATTTTTAGGCCCGCAGCAGCAGCTGCCGCCGATGTACTCCGCCGTCAAGATTGGCGGGAAAAAGCTCTATGAGCTGGCCCGCCAGGGTAAAACGGTCGAGCGTGCGCCGCGGCAGATCGAGGTCTTTGCGCTGGAGCTGCTGGGCGGTCAGGGCGCGGATTGGCGCCTGCGGGTGCACTGCTCCAAGGGGACATATATCCGCACCCTTTGCCAGGATATCGGCGCGGCCCTCGGCTGCGGCGGCTGCATGGCGGCCCTCCGGCGGACAAAGGCCGGCGCCTTCTCGCTGGACCAGGCCATCCCATTGGCGGACCTCATCGCAGACCCGGACGCCGCTTCGCGTCTGCTGGGCGTCGATACCCTCTTTGCCCAGTATCCCGCCGTCACGCTGACGGCCCGGCAGGAGCAGCTGTGCCGCAACGGCGCGGCCTTCACGATGCGGGGCCTGCCTGCAGGATTTGTACGGGTCTACAGCCAGTCCGGCGCATTTTTAATGCTGGGCCGGGAATGTGATGGCCGGTTGGCCACAGAAAAAAGCTTCTTCGAGGTGAGCACCACTTGAACGGACGCGTAATTGCACTGGGTTTCTTCGACGGGGTCCATCTGGGCCACGGCGCGCTCCTGCGACGGACCCGTCAGCGCGCTGACGAAACCGGCCTCCAGGCCGCAGCCATGACCTTTGACGCCCATCCCAGCGCCCTGCTGCAGCGCCAGCCTGTCCCGCTCCTCTCCACCCCGCAGGACCGCGCCGCTCTGATGCGGCGGTTATACGGCATCGACGAGGTTCTGATCGCCCATTTTGACCGGGCGATGCTCACGGAGCCCTGGGATACCTTCCTTTCCCAGCGCCTGACCGGCCAGCTGCAGGCCCGGCATGTCGTCTGCGGGCACAATTACCACTTTGGATACCGCGGCCTGGGCGACCCGGAGAAGCTGTGCGCCTGGTGCAGTGCGCACGGCATCGGCTGCGATGTCATCGACCAGGTCCGCTGGAACGGGCAGGACATCTGCTCGACCCGCATCCGCGCCTTACTCGCAGCTGGGCAGCTGGAACAGGCCAACTGCCTGCTGGGGCACCCTCACTGCCTCACCGGCCCGGTCATCCCCGGGCAGCATCTGGGGCACACACTGGGCATCCCCACGGCGAATCTTGCCATCCCGGCAGGCATTTGCTGCCTGCCCTACGGCGTCTATGCGGCAAAAGTCTGGGTCGAGGAGACGCCTTACACCGCCGTGACGAATGTTGGCACCCGTCCAACGGTCGGCGGCGACCACGCCACCGTAGAATCCTGGCTGCTGCACTTTACCGGCAATCTTTACGGCCGCCAGATTCGGGTGGATTTTCATCTTCCCCTGCGCCCGGAGCAAAAATTTCCCTCTCTTGCCGCCATGCAGGCGGAGATCCGCCGCAATGCGCAGCAGGCGGAGGCCTACTTTGCCGCGCAGGAGAAAAAATAAACACCCGGGTAGTATACGGCCGGGCATTTCTATGGTATAATATTTTCAAAGAGGCGCAAAGTTCCCTGTCGTAGCAGCAAGCAAAAACGGCAAAGCCACCTTTTACGCAACCTACGCTTACAGCGCAAAGCGCCGCAAGCCTGATTTTGAGATCAAAGCACCCTGGTGCTTTTCTTCATAGCAACCCATATAAACTGAAAACCGCACAGATAACGCAGATGGTGCAGGTGCAGACCGCGCACGACCGGCGCAAAAAGGGAAACGGGACTTTTTGTTAAGGCGCCATCCGCGCGGCTTTTGTGCGCATTTGCGGGGGCAATCTCCCGTGATCGGACGCCCTGCCTTCAGCCGGCAGGTGCGATAAGGACAAAAGGAGTCGTGATATTTTGGCTGAAAAACTGAAAATTATCCCCCTGGGGGGCCTCAATGAGATCGGTAAGAATATGACCGTCTTGGAATACGGGAAGGATATGATCGTAGTCGACTGCGGTCTGGGCTTCCCGGAAGACGAAATGTACGGCGTGGACCTGGTCATCCCCGATGTGACTTATCTGGTCAAAAACGCCAACAAAATGCGTGGCTTTTTTATCACCCACGGCCATGAGGACCACATTGGCGCGCTGCCCTATGTGCTGGAGGCGATCAATGCGCCGGTCCACGCCACGCGCCTGACCAGCGGGCTCATCAAGCTCAAGCTGGAGGAGCACCGCCTGCTCTCCAAAACGAAGGTCCAGACCCATGAGGCAGGCGCAAAGGTCAAGGCCGGGTGCTTCACTGTGGAATTTATCCATGTGAATCACTCCATCGCCGATGCCGTCGCCCTGGCTATCCATACGCCGGTCGGCGTCGTCTTTATGACCGGCGACTTCAAGATCGACCCCACCGCCGAAGACGGCATGATCGACCTGGCCCGCATCGGCCAATTGGGCAACGAGGGCGTTTTGGCCCTGCTGTGCGATTCGACCAACGTCGAACGCCAGGGCTACACGCCGTCGGAATCCACCGTGACAGAGAGCCTGGACCGTCAATTCCGCAACTGCGACCAGCGCATTATCGTGACGACCTTCGCCTCAAATATGCACCGCATCAACGCAATTCTGCACACGGCGAAGAAGTACGGCCGCAAAGTCGCCGTCACCGGCCGCTCGATGGAGAATATTCTCAAGGTCTCCACGGAGCTGGGCTATCTGAAAATCCCCGAAGGCCTGGTGGTGGATATCAATCAGATCAAATCCCTGCCGAAGAACAAGATCGTCATCGTCTCCACCGGCTCCCAGGGCGAGGATATGTCCGCCTTGTACCGCATGGCCTTCTCCGGCCATCGCCAGGTGGAGATTCAGCCCGGCGACCGGATCATTATCTCCGCGTCGGCCATCCCCGGCAATGAGAAATCCATCTCCCGGATCATCAACGAGCTCTACCGCAAGGGCGCCGACGTGATCTACGACAAGCTGGAAGGGCTGCACGTCTCCGGGCACGCCTGCCAGCAGGAGCTGAAGATCATCCATGCCCTGTGCAAGCCCAAGTACTTTATCCCCGTGCACGGCGAGCAGCGGCACCTGCAAAAGCACGCCCAGTTGGCCCAGCAGATGGGGATGTCCCCGAAGCGGATCATCATTGCGGACGTCGGCAAGGTCATCGAGTGCACCGCCAAGACCTGCAAGCTGGCTGGGACGGTTCCCTCCGGCCAGGTCATGGTGGACGGCACCGGCGTCGGCGATGTCGGCAGCGTCGTTTTGCGGGACCGGAAGCATCTGGCTCAGGACGGCATGATTGTCGTCTGCGTCAACCTCTCCTCAGAGGACGGCAGCGTCCTCTCCGGCCCGGATATCATCACCCGCGGCTTTGTCTATGTGAAGGACAACGAGGACCTGATGGAAGCTATGCGCATCATCACCCTCTCCTCTCTGGAGGACTGCCAGGCCCGCCGTATCCGTGACCGCAACGCCATTAAAACGGATATCAAAAACAGCCTCTCGGCCTTCCTCTACAAGAATACCAAGCGCAGCCCCATGATTCTGCCCGTTATCATGGAGATTTGAGCCTGAATACGTCAAACGCCCCGCCTTCCCGGCGGGGCGTTTGATTTAGGCGGTGCACGGCAGGGCAGCCCTGCCGTTTCTCGGCTTACAAGCTGCCTTCATCCCTTATACTTTTTATAAATACGTTTATAGATCCCGATCATAGCCGGGAGGCCCAAGGCGCATCCGACGACGATCAAGCCAACTGCCAGGGTCCCGCTCCACAGGCCCGCAAACGCAGCGGCCCAGAAAATTAGGGAGTACACGATCCACATCCGGCCATTGGCGCGATTATACGCTGGGATATCTGCAATTTCCGACGCTTTTACTTCCAAACCGGCCCAAAACCACATTGGCTTTTCCCTATGCCACGCATATATGCCGAGTCCCGTTAAGATCGCACCGCACGGGATCATAATGATAAGCCAAATCAAATTTTCCATCTTGTAACCACCCACTCTGCCTCGTTGTTTGGTTCCATCGTAGCATAAAATCGAAAACCGCACAAGCACAGCCACAGCGGCGCGGACCGCTGTGGCTGTTTGACTGCTTCCGCAGCATGCTGCACGTTACAGTGTGCAGAGGAAATAAATGAGGACCAGCGCGCCCAGGGCGATGCGGTAGATGCCAAAGGCGGAGAAGGTATGCCGCTTGACAAAATCCATCAGGAAGCGAATCGTCACGACGGAGACCAGGAAGGAGACCAGGCAGCCAAGCAGCAGGATGACGACCTCTTGCCCGTTGATCCCAACGCCAGTGCCGATAAACTTGACGATCTTCAGCAGGCTTGCGCCCACCATGGTGGGGATCGCCAGGAAGAAGGAGAATTCCGCCGCCGCGCCCCGGGAGAGGCCCAGCAGCATCCCGCCCAGGATCGTCGAGCCGGAACGGGAGGTCCCGGGGATGATCGACAGGACCTGGAACGCGCCGATCAGCAGCGCATCCCGGTAGGTCACCTGGTCGACATGGGAAAGTCGCGGCGCTACATCGGCGCGGCGCCGTTCGATGACGATAAATGCGACACCGTAGACGATCAGGGCGATGGCCACGGAGACGTAATTGTAAAAGTGCGCATTGAACCAATCGTCCAGCAAGAATCCGATGATCGCCGACGGCAGGACACCGACGATGATCTTGAACCACAGGTTCCAGATCCGGCGCTTTTTCTTCTCCGGCTTATTCTTGCCGAAGGGCCACAGGCGCTTCCAGAACAGCAGCACCACCGCCAGGATCGCCTCCAGCTGGATGACAACCTCAAACATGTCCCAAAACTCTTCGGAAACATCAAGCTTGATAAAATTATTCAGCAGGATCAAATGTCCCGTTGAAGAGATTGGCAGCCACTCTGTGATGCCCTCCACGATACCGAGCAAAATCGTTTTCAGCAATTCCAGCAAGAACATAGCTTACCCCCCATCTGCGCAAAACACTTCGAATTCCGTACCAGTATACCACACCTGCCCTGCCCTGACAAGGAAAACATACCTTCTATTTCATTTCTTCAAAAAACATATGAAATGCCGTCGGCAGGGCAAAGCGCTGCGCGATCTCAGACGGCGCTGCCCAGATAAATGCCGCCGGGGCCGCACCGCATTGGAAATAATATGCCGTCATGCGCCAGGTGATGTGGGTAAAAATATGCTGCCGTTCGACGCATTTTTCCAGCTGCCGGGGCCGCACGCCCCACTGCTCCGCTTGCGCGATTGCTTGGGCGACCGACAGCTTTCCCAGCACATTGGGGTACTGCCACAGCCCGGCCAGAAGCCCCTCGGGCGGCCGCTTTTCCAGTGCTTGCCGACCGTCGCAGGAGAAAACAAATACCGTCCGCTCCTCTATCCGCCTGGCGGCCTTTGGCGCGCGGACTGGATATGCGCAGGGGTTGCCTGCCGCACTGGCTCGGCAGAGCGCCTGGAGGGGGCACTGGCCGCACAGCGGCGCGCCGTTGGGCAGGCAGACGAGCGCCCCCAGCTCCATCAGGCTCTGGGTAAATGCACCGCACTGCCCCGCCGGATAGACCGCCGCTAAAGCTTGGGTAATCTCACGCCGTAGTGCCGGGCGCTCCAACGGCGTAGCATCGGCCAGAAAGCGGGTCATGACTCGCAGCACATTGCCGTCCACCGCAGGCTCCGGCTGCTCAAAGCAGATCGACGCGATAGCCCCGGCCGTGTATGGCCCGATGCCTGGCAGCGCCCGGATGGCCGCGATATCCCGGGGAAATTCGCCGCCATAGTCCCGGCAGATGCACTGGGCCGCCTTTTGCAGATTGCGCACCCGGGTATAATAGCCCAGCCCCTGCCAGAGCTTATTCAGTACCTCCGGCGGGCAGGCCGCCAGGGCGGGGATGTCCGGGCAGGTCTCCAAAAAGCGGCTGTAGTAGCCCAGCACAGCCTCGACCCGGGTCTGCTGCAGCATGATCTCCGACAGCCAGACATGGTATGGTGCCTGGTCCCGCCGCCAAGGCAGCGCCCGGGCATGTTCTCGGTACCATGGCAAAAGTCGCTCCGGCAGCGCCGCCACCAGGCCCTGTTTTTTCTCTGCATTCATTGTATCATCCCTATTTCCTCTGTGCAGCAATCTTCTGCGGTTATCATACCATATGGCATGACAAAACGCAAAATGCTTTCTACACACAAAAGTACGGAAAATAATCTTGACTTCTCCCACATTTTCAGATAAGATACTTATGTATTATTGCAGTATTTTTCTGCATAATGATCTACAATATGGAGGAGAGAAACTTATGGAAAACCAAAATATTCCCGGCAAGAGTGCCGCAACCGCCAGTATGGTACTTGGCATCATTTCGATTGTCTGCTGGTTCTTCGGTTGGTCGTTGATTGCTTCGGTTGTTCTGGGTGTCGTTGGCTTGATTTTGTCCAGCAATGCAAAGAAGGCCGGTTTCGTTGGCGGAATGCAGACCGCAGGCTTTGTACTGTCGCTGATCGGGCTCATCGGCGGCGGTGTCTTCTTGATCTCCTGCATTGCCTGTGTCGGTGCGGTCGGCGGCGCCGCTGGTCTTGCAGACATTGCCAACTCTCTGAATTGATTTATCTTGCGGAAGCACTGCCGCCTGCCGGGCGGCAGTGCTTTTGCTAACTTGGAGGACTATGCTGCCATATCTTCATCTGTTTGGCCGGGACATCCCCTTATACGGACTCTCGGCAATGCTGGGCCTTGTTCTAGCTCTGTGCTATTTAAAAGCAACCCAGCCAAAGCATACACCGCTGAATGCGGATACAGAGCTGACTCTGATCTGGGGCTGCATCGGCGCGCTCGTGGGTGCGAAGCTACTGTACCTTGCCACGGTACTGCCCGATTTTCTGCACGATCTGCCGCTGCTCCGGCAGGCCCCTCGCGACTTTCTGGCCCGCTATCTGCTGGGCGGCTTTGTGTTCTACGGCGGCCTGTTTGGCGCGCTGCTGGCGGCGTTTCTCTATTGTCGCACCAGCCGCATATCCTTTTCCGCTGTCCTGACTCAGCTGCTCCCCGTCATCCCGCTGATTCACGCCTTTGGCCGCATCGGCTGCTTTTGCAGCGGTTGCTGCTATGGACGTCCGTCACAGCGCTTCGGGATTGCTTTTTCCCACGCTCTCGCTGCACCAAATGGCATCAAACTGCTGCCAGTGCAGCTCTACGAGGCAGCCACAACGCTAGGGCTTTTTGTTCTGCTTGCCGTGCTGCGCCGTCGGGGGACCCCTGGGCGACAGATGCTGGCCGTCTATTTCCTGCTCTATGGCGTTATCCGGTTTGTGCTGGAGTTTTTCCGGGGCGACCGCTACCGGGGCTTTGTAGGGGTGCTTTCCATCTCCCAGGTCCTCTCGCTGGTTGTCGTCGTTCTCGCGCTGGTGCTGCTTTTTCCCCGCCGCCGGGCAGTCCGGCAATAATTGCCCTTTGCAGACTAGCAGGGGCTGATGCGCTTTCTTTTCGCATCAGCCCCTGCTTCTCTATTCTTTTCATTTGCTTCTATTTTGCCTGGCTACCGGTGTACGGCGCTCGCGGGTCGCCGTAGAAGAAGACGGCAAGCGTCCCCGGGCCGCAATGGGCGGCGATGATCGTCCCGATATCGCAGAGCTTGATCGTCTCTGCCTTGAGCTTTGGGAATCGTTCCAGTAGCGCGTCCCGCAGGCGCTCTGCGGCGGGCAGGCAATTGGAGTGGCAGATATAGCACTTGCCAGCATAATCCGCCCCGTTTTCCGCATGCTCCTGCATCGTATCGAGAGTCTTGCGGATTGCTGCAGCCTGGCCGCGCACCTTGCCATAAGCGATGATGCGCCCCTTATCGTCCAGCCGCATGATCGGACAGATATTTAAAATTGCACCAATGGCCGCTGCCGGGCCGGAGATCCGGCCGCTGCGCCGGTAATATTTCAGATCTGTCGAATAAAATTGATGATGCACACAGTGGCGCTTTTCCAGCACCCACTGGGCGACCTCGCCCATTGGCACCCCGGCATCCCGCAGGTCTGCGGCACTGTCGACCAGCATCCCGTAGCCGGAGGAGCTGCACAGCGAGTCGATCACCGTGATCTTCCGCTCCGGATATTTCTCCCGCAGGGACTGGGCCGCCTCCTCGGCATTTTTGACCGATGGTGTCATCCCCGTTCCGAAACCGATATGCAGAACATCACCCTGCTGCAGCAGCGGCTCAAAGAATTCCAAGTATTGGAACGTATTGAGCTGCGAGGTGGAGGGCGCCTTTCCTTCCTCCAGGAATTGGTAGAACCGGGGCAGCGCTGCTGGGTCGCGGCCCATGTCATCCAGATATGCCGTTCCGTCCACCACATAGGAATAAAATAGCACCGGAATATTCCGCTGCTCCATATCCCGATAGGGTAGGTCCACAGTCGATTCACACGAAAGGATCCATGCTGCCATAAACCGTCTCTCCTTTTCTCCACCGTTGGATTTTTACCTGCACGGCTGCTTGTTATTGCAGCAGCCATACAAATGCCGACGTCACAGATGCAATTGGGCACTTCACGCGCTCTTAACAGTTATTATAGCATAACCGCAGCGCGAAGCGCTGCATGCGCGGCAAAAGCCGCGCCAAAATCAGCAAAGCTGATTTTGGTTATCACTGTAACAGCGACACGAACTTTTTGCTCCGCAAAAACGCGCCCGTGGGCGCGCCGGCGCGTCATGCGCCGGTTCGTGGCTATTATCGCACAAAAAATACGGCAATGCAAGCCTATTGCGCGTCATCCCGCCGGACCGGCTGGCCGGTGCCGGTATTTTTCACCGCGATCATCTCCGCCAAAATGCCGACCGCCAGCTCCTCTGGCCGTTGGCCGCCCAGATCCAGGCCGATGGGTGCATGCAGCCGGGCAAGCTGCTGGGGCGGGATGCCCTGGCGCAGCAAGAGCGCAGAGATCGCTGCAGCCTTCTTTCGGCTCCCCAGCATACCGGCATAGGCAAACGGCTTTTGCAGAATGCCCCGCACGGCATCCAGATCCGTCTCATGGGAGAACGACGCAGCAACATAAAATGTGTCCGGCGGGGTATTAAGCCGCTCCAGCGCCGTCTCGTAGCGCGTGACGGGGATGAACCGGTCCGCCAGAGCAACGGATTCCGCGATCTGCTCCGCCGGGCGCGGGTCCAGCAGCCACCGCCGGAAGCCCGCCAACTTTGCATATTGCAGCAGGCACCGGCCGACATTGCCGCCGCCACATAACACCAGCAGCGGCGGCGCGGCAAATGTCTCGATCAAGACCGTGATCGCACCGTAGCCATGGCGGTACTGCAGCAGCTTCGTCTCCCCGGAGCCGATCAGCGCCAGCGCGTCCTGTACGGCAGCGTACTCCCCCGGGCCGCCGCCGATGGTACCCAAGGTCCTGCCGTCTTCAAATACCAGCATCTTCCCCTGGGTGCGGGAGGTCGTCCCGGTGACCGCCGCCAGGGTCAGGACGGCATAGCCCGCCCCCTGGGCTTCGGCCTGCTGCTGGGCCGCAAGAAATTCTGCCTGTTCCATGCGCTTGCTCCTTTTTTGGTGTTTCATCAAAAGCCCACCATGAGCCAGATACAGCTATGACCGGTGCGGCGCACCGGTCATAGGCAATCTTATCCGAAATACAATTACTTGCCCGCGCCGTTCATTTCGCGCATGGCGTCCTTTCGGCTCAGGTTGACACGGCCCTTCTCATCGATCTCCATGACCTTGACCCAGGTCATGTCGCCGATGTTGAGGACGTCCTCCACCTTCTCGACCCGGTGATTCTCCAGCTTGGAGATATGCACCAGCCCGTCCTTGCCCGGAGCCAACTCGACGAACGCGCCGATGGGCAGGATGCGGACGACCTTGCCGTAATACAGCTTGCCGACCTCCGGCACGAAGCAGATATCCTCGATCATCTTCTGGGCAGCGCGCACCGCTTCATGATCGACCGCGGAGATGAAGACGGAGCCGTCATCCTCAATATCGACCTTGGCGCCGGTATCCGCGCAAATCTTCTGAATCGTCTTGCCGCCGGAGCCGATGACCTCACGGATCTTATCGGGGTCGATGTGGATCGTCGTCATCTTCGGGGCATATTCCGAGACTTCCTTCCGCGGCTCTGCGATGCAGGGCAGCATGATCTCATGCAGGATCTCCAGCCGTGCCTTGCGGCAGCGCTCCAGCGCATCGGCAATGATCTCCATCGTCAGGCCATCGTTCTTCAGGTCCATCTGGATGGCCGTGACGCCCTCCGTCGTACCTGCGACCTTGAAGTCCATCTCGCCGTGGAAGTCTTCCACGCCCTGGATGTCCGTAAACGTTCTCCACTCGCCCGTCTCCTGGTCGGAGATCAGGCCGCAGGAGATACCGGCCACCGGCCGCTTGATGGGCACACCTGCGTCCATCAGGGCCAGCGTCGAGCCGCAGATGGAGCCCTGGGACGTGGAGCCGTTGGAGGAGACGACCTCTGAGACCACACGGATGGCATAGGGGAACTCGTCCACCGGCGGGATGACCGGCAGCAGCGCCTTTTCCGCCAGGCTGCCGTGGCCGATCTCACGGCGGGAAGTCGAGCGGCTCGCTCTGGCCTCGCCCGTGGAGAACGCCGGGAAGTTGTAGTGATGGATATACCGCTTGGATTCCTCCTGATAGATGGTATCCAGCTTCTGGGCCATGGACAGGGTATTCAGCGTGCAGATGGACAGGACCTGGGTCTGGCCTCTGGTGAACAGGCCGGAGCCGTGGACCCGGGGCAGAACGCCGACTTCCGCAGCCAGCGGACGGATCTCATCCATGCCGCGGCCATCGACGCGCTTGCCAGCCAGCAGCCACTTTTTGACGACCTTCTTCTGCATCTTATACAGGCAGACCTCGATGTTGTCCTCAAAGTCCTCATATTTTTCCGCAAAATGGTTCGCAAAATCGACGCGGGCCGCCGTCAGGCGCTCTTCGCGGACGTTCTTGTCCGGCGTATCCAGCGCGTTTTCGATCTGGTCCATGCCATAGGCGCACAGATCGTCCAGCAGGGCATGGTTGACCGCTGCTTTTTCAAATGTGAACTTCGGCTTACCGATGCAAGCGACGATGGAATTGATAAATTCAACGACCTTGATGTTCGTCTCGTGTGCCAACTCAATGCACTTGAGCAGGATATCCTCGGGGATCTCCTTGGCTTCCGTCTCGATCATGACGACCTTCTCATGGGTCGACGCGATGGTAACAAAGCACTGGGACGCGTTGCGCTCGTCCTGCGAGGGGTTGACGATGTATTCGCCATCCAGATAGCAGACATTCGTCGTCGCCGTGGGGCCGTTCCAGGGGATATCGGAATACGCCACGACCAGCGAGGAGCCGATGGCCGCCACGATCTCGACGGGGTTGTCGTAATCCTGGGCCAGAACGGTATTCGTCAGCACGACATCGTTGCGCAGCTCGTCGTCAAACAGAGGCCGCATGGGGCGGTCGATCAGGCGAGAGATCAGAGTGCCGCGCTCCGAGGGGCGGCCCTCCCGGCGGTTGAAGCTGCCGGGAATCCGGCCGACGGCGTACATCCGCTCTTCGACTTCGATCGTCAGCGGGAAGTAGTCGATGCCGACCTTCGGCAGTGCCGAAGCGGTAACGGTGACAAGCACGACGGTATCGCCATAACGGCAGATTGCCTCGGCGTTGGCCAGCTCTGCAACCTTGCCCGTCTCAACGGTGAAGGTGCGGCCGCCGATCTCTGTTTCGAAAATGTGGTGGTTGGGGTACTGCTTATGGGTGATCATGTGGTTCCTCCTCAGTCAAAAATGCTTGGCGCGGGAGGTTTAGCACTTGAAACTGCCGCCGCCGCGGCGGTGGTACTTTCAACTGCTAAATCATTTCCCGCGCCGGTCTTGATTTTCCAGCGCTGCGCAGAAAACGGGTGGCGTGTGGGCCACCCGTTTTTGTGCATATTACTTACGGATACCCAGCTTGGCGATGCAGGCTCTGTAACGGTTGATGTCCTTCTTGGCCAGATAGTCCAGCAGGCTGCGGCGCTTACCAACCATCATGAGCAGGCCACGGCGGGAATGGTTATCCTGCTTGTGCTCCCGCAGGTGCTCCGTCAGCTCGTTGATCCGGTAGGTCAGGATCGCGATCTGGACTTCGGGAGAACCAGTGTCGCCTTCGTGGGTTGCGTTCTCGGCAATGATCTTTGCCTTTGCTTCTTTGGAAATCATAATTTGTTCCACCTTTCTGAAAATACCCGCAAAACTAAGTCCCAGGCTGGCGGAGCCCTCCGGACCGGAGGCGTCTCCTGAAACTGAGAATTGGGGTCTGCCGATACGGCAGTACGTTTATAATAACATGCGCCAGGAAAAAAGTAAAGAAGTAGAAAAACTTTTTTTCGCAAAAATCCAGCCATTGCGACCAGATCGGCGCACCTACCTTTAGGATACCCGCAGACAGGCCGGTTTAATCCGCGTCTACGGAAAACGAGAGACGGATCTCCTCCAGCTGCGTATCCAACTGCCGATAGGTCACACCGGCGCTGTGCAGCATCCGCTTCGACGCCCGGACATTATCGGTATCGGCGTATTTATCGCTCAGATAGATGACCTCGCGGATCCCGCTCTGGATAATGGCCTTGGCGCACTCATTGCAGGGAAACAGCGCCACATAAAGCTTCGCACCCTTGAGCACCCGCCCGCCGGAATTCAGGATCGCATTCAGCTCCGCATGGACCACATAGGGGTACTTCGTCTCCTCCCCCTGGCGCTCCCAGGGAAATTCATCATCGGAGCAGCCGTTGGGCAGCCCGTTATAGCCGGTGGAGAGGATGATATTATCCTGCGAGACGATGCAGGCGCCGACCTGTGTGTTCGGGTCCTTACTGCGCTGCGCGGCCAGCAGCGCCACGCCCATAAAATATTCATCCCAGGAGATATAGTTCGTCCGTTTCATACGCTTGCTCCTTTTTTATCTCTGTCACGCAAATGCTGTGCACAACGGTATACTCTTAAATATTATACCATACACGGCTGAAAAAGGAACCCCAAAAATTACGAAAAAGGGCCGCAGCCCGCGCAGATTGCACGGTGCTGCGACCCAGCGTTCCCTTTATGCCAGGCTGGCAGCTAGGCGGATATTCTCCTGCAGCGACACCAGTTGGATCTTGGAGGAGACGCCGCCGGTCCGCCGGTCAATCTCCCCATTGGCAGCGGGGTGATAGTACGCCCCGGCGTCCTCCGCTGCGCGCCCTGCCGCCATGGCAGCTTCCAGAATACTGCGGTCAGTGATCCGCTGCGCCGCTGGAATGGGCTGCAGCAGAAGCAGGCCGCCGTCCTGTGTCAGCTGCCGGACCTGCGCTGCCGTCTGTACCGCAGCACCGGGCAGCTCCAGCGCCACCGGCGGCCGGACAAATAAATATCCGGTGCAATCCGGCCCCGCCAGATGCACGCCCCGCGCTTGCAGCCAGGCAAGCGTCGCCGGGATATCCAGCATATCCTTGGGCGAAGTCGCGATCAGCGCCACCGGGATCTGGCAAAGCGCCGGCATATCCGGGCATAGGGCCTCACCCCGCAGGGGGCCGATCCCGCCCATACCGCAGGTGACAGCCAGGCCGATCCCCAGCTTTGCACAAGCGGCCATCGTCCCACTGGCGGTCAGCGCGCCGCTGACTCCGTGCGCCAGCGCCTCGTCCAGATGATCACAATCAATGCGGCAGACCTCTTTCGCCCGGGCCCGAAAGGGCAGGTAGGCGGAAAGGTCGCCGATCCGCAAGCGCCCACGGTCGACCCACGCCAGTCGCGCCGCCAGGCAGCGCCACTGGGCGGCCAGGTCCGCATTGGTGATCGACCGCAGGCCATGGGTCAAAAGCGCTGTTTCAACAAGGTGCTCCATCAGGCCCAGTCGTCCAGCTCTGCAACATTGTCACAGGTGACCAGCGTCAGCGGCAGATAGATGGGATCCGCATATTCCTTCCCCTGCGCGATCGCCACAGCCAGCTGCAGTGCAGCTTCCGTGTACTTCACGCTGGAGTAGGACATACTGCCGGTCATTTTACCATCCCTCAGCGCTGCCCGGGCATCGTCGGTAAAGTCAACACCGTAGACCAGCACATCCGTCCGGTTCTCTGCTTCCAGCGCCTCGACCGCAGCCAGCGCCATCACGTCATTGCAGGCGAAAATGCCCTTCAGGTCCGGATGGGCCGTCAGAATATCCTTCGTCGCGTCAAAGGCCTTCGTCGCATCCCAATCGCAGGGGACGGAAGCAACCAGGTCGATGTTCTCCGCAGCTTCCAGCACGTCTGTCGCACCGGCGGTACGGCCTTCGGACTGGCCAGCGCCGGTCAAGCCCTGCAGAATAGCGACCTCGCCGCCCTCCGGCAGCCGCGCGATCATATCATTGGCAACCGTCGCACCCTGTTCTTTGAAGTTGACAGTGATCTTGCCATCGAGATGGCCGCCTGCCTCTGCCAGCGCGTCCGTATCCACGCCGGGGCCCAGGTTGATGACCTTAATACCATTTTCGTTGCACTTGACAATACCGGGAATCAGGTTTGTCCCATCAATGGGGGAGACGATGATGACATCATAGTCCATATCCGCCATCGTCATCAAAACATCCAGCTGACTCTGGGTATCGCCTTCCGTCGTACCGGTCTGCACGTCAATGCTGACGCCCAGTTTCTCCGCTGCAGTTTCGTAGCAGTCCTTCATATTGGCCCAGAACTGATTTGTCAGAGAGATGATGACCGCGCCAATCTTCTCGCCGTTGGGAGCCGGGACATCGCCCAGCTGTTCCGCCATGGACTTGTCAAATTCCGCATACAGCGCATCGGCGACAGAGGCCTCCTCCGCGCCATCGCCGGTCGATGCGTCGGGCTGGTTTGCCAGCTCATCCGATCCTGTCGCCGGCGCCGCGCTGCCAGGGTCTGTCGCCTTGTCGCTGCCGCAGCCCGCCATACAAGAGACGACCAGCAGCATTGCCAAAAGCAGTGTAAGTAACTTTTTCATTGTTTTTTCCTCCATATCATTTTATGTATAAAGGCCAGTTCTGGCCCTTATGCCGATTTTATACCCGCTGTCGGCGCTGCCGCAGCTCCGCCGTGATAACGGCGCACAGCAGGATCACGCCGGTGATCAGCTGCTGATAATAGGACGAAACACGCAGCAGAGTCAGTCCATTGCGGATGCTGCTCAGCAGCAGCACCGCCACCGTCGTCCCAATCAGCGCGGCCTGGCCGCCATGCAGCGGCGTACCGCCCATAATGACGGCAGTGATGGCATCCATCTCCATATTCAGCCCGGCGTTGGGCTCCGCGGAATTGAGCCGTGCCGTGATGATCATCCCCGCCAGGGCTGAAAGAAAGCCCATCAGCGCAAAGGCACTGATCCGCCACGGTCCAAGCCGCACACCGCTGCGTCGCAGCGCCATCGGATTGCTGCCCAGGGTCATGATATAATGACCCCAACGCATTTTGTAAAGCAGCGGCAGCGCCAGCAGCAGTACCACGATTGCCATGCTTACACCCCGCTCCATGCCGCAAAAATCCCCGTAGCCAAAAACGCGGAACGCCTCCGGCAGCTTACTCACCGGCGTGCCCAGGGTCACGACCAGCGCCAGCCCCCGGTAAAGCAGCGATGTCGCCAGGGTGATGATAAACGCGTTGATGCCGGTAAAGTGGACCAGTGCGCCATTGAGCGTCCCCATGGCCGTGCCCGCCAGCAGGCCCAGCAGGACCGCCGCCGGGACTGCCATACCGTTCTGCATACACTTTGCCGCTAAAATAGCAGAGAGGGATAAGATTGCCCCCACAGAAAGGTCGATCGCCCCAGCCGCAATGATAAACGTCATGCCAATGGCCAGCAGCAACCGGAAGGAGCTGGCCTCAAGAACGTTCGTCAAGTTCTTACCGGCAAAGAACAGTCCGGTGCGCAGCTGCAAAAACAGGCCCATCGCAAGGCAAAAACCGATGAGCAGCCACAGCGCTCCATGGCGCTGCAAAAATTGCTTCATGCCAGTACCCCCTGCTCCCGCTGCAAAATCAGCCGGTGCAGCGCTTCCGGTGAAGATTCCTTTGCCCAAATATCTGCAATGCACCGCCCAGCCCGCATCACGTAGATCCGGTCCGCAAGGTCAAAGACCTGGTAAATATCATGGCTGACCAGCAGCAGCGTATGCCCAGCCTGGTGCAGCCGGTGCAGCAGCGCCATCGTCTGGTGCGACTCCCGAATGCCCATCGCCGCCGTCGGCTCATCAAGCAGCAGCAGGCTGCCCGGCTTGCGCATGGCCCGGGCAATGGCGACCCCCTGCCGCTGCCCGCCGGAGAGTACCCGCACCGGAACAGTCAAATCCGGGATCACGATCTCCAACTGCTGCAGCAGCGCCACGGCCTCCTGGGCCATCCGGCGACGGTCCAAAAATGGTCCCCGCCGCAGCTCCCGGCCCAGGAAAATATTCTCGTAGCTGTTCTTGCAGGCGTCCAGGCTCAGGTCCTGGTAGACCGTCCGAATTCCCATATCCAGCGCCTGCCGGACCTGCAGCCGCCGGTAGGTCTGCCCGCCGACGGTGATACTGCCGCTGTCCGGTGCCAGATTGCCGGACAGCAGCTGGATCAGGGTAGATTTCCCGGAACCATTGTCGCCGACAATGGCGGTCACCATGCCCTGCTGTACGGTGAGCGAAACATCCTGCAGCGCACGGACCGCGCCAAATGCCTTGCTGACCCCGCGTACAGATACGATCGTCTCGTTCATCCTACCGGTTCCTTTCCGCCAATGCCCCCTTCTCCAGGGAAAAAACGCAAAAAACCGCACTTCCCGATGCGGTTTTTTGCTGCTGCCTGCCCTGAGGACTTGGGCAGGCAGCTATATTGGCTTGCTCTCGAGTTTGACGACTCATGGTCCTATTATATACGTTGTTTTCTCAAAAGTCAAACGATTATCCAAAATTTATGGCTCCAAATAAAAAAATTTGCACCGGCAGCCATATTACACACGCTGCCGGTGCATTTTATTGTGCCAAAAACTTAGATCATGCTCTCTTCCCAGCAATCCGGCGCCTGGAAGCCCATCATTTTCACGATGGTCGGCGCGACATTGGCCAGGCCATACTTGCCGTCCTTGATCGTCCATTTCTGATCCGGATCGTAGATGATGAACGGGACCGGGTTCAGAGAGTGGGCCGTCCGGATAGA
>CAUBIP010000005.1 GCA_958436045.1 uncultured Oscillospiraceae bacterium
CGCAGCAGGGTGCAAGCCCCTCAAACGAGAGCCCAGCGAAGCGGGTCTCGTTTGAGCGTGGCAAAAATACTTTTTTGCCACGCTCAAACAGCGTGACGGAGTGCCGTCACGCTGTTTTTCGGATGGTGCGAATCATGTTTGGTTACAGCACCGGGATCTGGTTTTCCGGGAAGCCAGTGTCATCTGTCGCCATCAGGTAGACACCGGCGCAGGATTTTTGCGGCAGCATCAGGGTGTTGTCCATGATCTCCATGCCGATCTTGCCCGGGTCGACCAGCTCTCGCAGCGATAAAATCATCGTGCGGGGGATGTTGAAATAGCCTGGCCCATAGGAGCAGGAGAGGGCGAGCGACTCGTCCTTCTGCTGCAGATAACGCTCCAGCTGCGCCCGGGCTGTTTCTACCAGGATTGTGCCCCAGGTGTCATAGATCAGCAGGTCGACCAGGCTATCCGTCTCCGGCTGCGGGCAGTCGCCCACGGCGAGAAAATAGATAAATGCCTGCCGCAGATGCTCCGGTGGAAGCTGGGAGAAGATCTCCGCTTCCAGCCGGGCGTCGTCCAGCTGCAGAAAGCCCTGGCCTGCTTCGGCGGCAGTTGGTGTGGCAATGAGCGCCTGGGTCTTGACCCGGTCACGGATCGCAGGATAGCAGGCCATCGCCCGTTCCAGCAGCACCTGGTGGCGCTTTTTCTCCAGATTCAGGTGGGCGTAAAGGGCGAAGAGCTCCCCGTAGGGCTCCGGCGATACCGGCGGGGTGAATTGGACGATTTCTTGTTGCATGATGCAGCTCCGTTCTAAAAAATCTAAAAAATTCCGTCAAATCAATCACGTTTCTTTCATTGTAGAAAACCAAGGCTGCTTTGTCAAGCCAAAGGCGATCGGCGGGAAAAACGTTCGGCATAGGTGACTGGAAAAATCCAAAGAGTGAAATGTAATACTTTTTCCTGGAAAAAAGCGGGAGAAAAGTCGATTAACGGTTTCTTTACAACAAAAAACGACAATTTTTGTATTTTCGCGATGGCGGAACGATTTTTTTGAATAAGCGAATCATATGCCCCGATACGCGACTTGCACCCTTGCCAAACCGGCAGCGGATGGCTATAATATAGCCATAAAGTGAATTGAATATCACTTTACTATATGTGTTCTCCCACATATATCTGACGGACGCCTGCCGGTTTCTCCCATTACCGGCGGGTGTCCGTCCGTTTATACCGCTTTTTCGCCCGGTGCAGCAGCCCGGGTGATATTTTTTATTGAAAATGTCGCAAAAACCGATATAATAGAGGAAAAACCGCCGATATCGCCGGGATGGCGTTTTCTAGGGAGGATCTTTTCAGTGTCGATCACATCCGGGAGCTTTTTGCTCTTTGCACTGGCTTTGACGGTGCTTTATTTTTTGGTACCAAAGCACGGGCAGTGGATGCTGCTGCTTTTGGCCAGTGCCGTTTTCTACTGCGCCGCCGGGCTGCAGTATGGGGCCTATATTCTCTTTACCGCGCTCTCGACCTACTGCGGCGCTCGTTGGATCGGCCGCCTGGCCGCCCAGCAGCAGGCTTATCTGAAAGCGAATAAGGAACAGCTGAGCCGGGAGGAAAAGAAGGCCTATAAGGCTGGGAACAAGGCCCGGCGCAAGGCCGTTATGATCGCGGTGCTGCTTTTGAATTTCGGCCTGCTTGCTGTGTTTAAGTATGGCGACTTTGTGCTGACCCAGCTCAACCGGGCGGCAGCGCTGCTGGGCAGCGGGCCGGTCCATGGGCCCTTGGGGCTGATTGCGCCGCTGGGCATCTCGTTTTATACGTTCCAATCCATGGGCTACCTGGTGGATGTCTACTGGGAGAAATGCGCGCCGGAGAAGAGCTTTGCGCGGATGCTGCTGTTTGTCTCTTTCTTCCCGCAGATCATCCAGGGGCCGATCAGTAATTTCTCGCAGCTGGCGCCGCAGCTGTATGCGCCGCATTCTTTCTCCGCCGCCCGCCTGGGGTCAGGTCTGCAGCGGATGCTCTGGGGCTTTTTTAAAAAGCTCGTCATTGCCGATACGCTGGCGCCGTATGTGCAGGCGGTGTTTGCCAATTATACGGAATATTCCGGCGTCGCGGTGCTGGTGGGTGCGTTTTTATATAGCGCGCAGATTTATGCGGATTTTTCCGGCTACATGGATATTGTCTGCGGCCTTTGCGAGATCTGGGGCATCCAGCTGGCGGAGAATTTCCAGCGGCCCTATTTTTCCAAATCTATTGCCGAATACTGGCGGCGGTGGCATATCACGTTGGGGGAGTGGTTCAAGACCTATCTCTATTACCCTGTCGCGGTGTCCCACTTTGCCCGCAATGCCGGTAAGCGCTGGCAAAAGCGCTTTGGCGGCTCCGTCGGCAAAACGATTCCGGCGACGGTCGCCCTTCTGCTTGTCTGGTTTACGACTGGCCTGTGGCACGGTGCCAGCTGGGCCTATATCGCCTGGGGCGGCGTCAACGGCGCGTTTATCATTTTCTCGTTGTGGATGGAGCCAGTCTATCTGCGCTGGAAGCAGGCGCTGCATATCCAGGAGGATCGCTGGCTCTGGCGCGCATTCCAGACCCTGCGAACCTTCTGCTTAGTGACAGTCATCAAGGTCCTGCCAGAGGTAGGCGGCCTGCGCCGGGGGCTGGGCCTTTGGAAGCAGGTCGTGACAAACTGGCATCTGCCGGAGACGTGGCAGGCGCTGTTTCCCTATGCCGATACCTGGATCAATCTGGCGGTGATCGGCGGCGGCCTGGTTTTGATGCTGGCTGCCAGCCTGCTGCAGCGCAAGCAGCCGGTGCGTGCTTTCCTGATGGAAAAGCCGATGGTGCTGCGTTATACGATCTATTTTGTGTTACTGGGGGCGATCCTGCTCTTTGGCTGCTACGGCGAAGGCTTTGACCCGCAGGACTTTATGTACTTCAAGTTCTAAGGAGGCGCGGGGATGAAAAAAACATGCAAAACGCTGCTCGCCCTGCTGCTGCTTGCTGCTGCGCTCTGGGGCCTGTGCAACGCCGTCACGCCGCTTTTGACGCCAAAGCGCTACGACTACGGCTGCCTGTGGCAGGCCTATGAAAAGGAGGACCACAACTCAATCGACGTGATGTTCTTCGGTTCCTCCATCGCCTATTGCGATGTCATCCCGGCGATGATTTATCAACAGACGGGGCTGACCTCCTACACCATGGCTGGGCCGACCCAGACGATGCCGCAGACCTATTATTACATCCGCCAGGCCCTGGAGACCCAGAGTCCTGCAACGATATTTGTCGAGGTGACAGCGCTGTTTTACCCGGTGCACCAGGAGTTTGATGCGGTCAATATCGGCTATATGCCGAACGGCTGGAACAAGTGGCGGGCGATGGCTGCTTCGACAGCGCCCAGTACCTGGATTCGCTATCTGCTGCCGCTCTATAACTACCACTACCGCTGGAGCCAGCTGCAGCCGGACGACTATACCCGCGCCCGGGAGGGCTATGACCTAGACTTGCTGGCGGGTTACACCTATCTGCCCCGTACGACGCCGTTCCCGGAGATGGAGCCCAAGGGTGAGACCTATACGGCGGCAGAGTATGAAAAGAACGAGGCATATCTCCTGAAGCTCCGGGACCTCTGCGCGGAAAAGGGGATCCGTTTGGTGCTCTACCTCTCGCCCCGGTGCAACACCCTCTCCCAGGAGAGCCAGGACCGCCTGGCGGCGACGCTGGAAAAGGCGCAGGTATCCTTTGTGGATTTTGACACGCAAAAGGCCGCCATCGGGCTGGACCCGCTGACGGATTATTATGACCGCTCCCATCTCAACGCCCAGGGGGCGGAGAAATTCACGCAATACCTCAGCGATTATCTGGAAAACACCCTGGTGCTGACGCCCCAGGCGGGCCACGAAAATGCGCTGTGGCAGCGCCGGATCGACTATCTGAACGAGCTGCGGCAGCAGACGAAGGAAGCTGCGCAATAACATAACATAAAACGGCAGGAGCTTCGGCTCCTGCCGTTTTATGTCATCTGGGTTCAACCCTTTTCCTCCCGCAGGACGATCGCCGTCCGGCTGGGGAGGTAGATGGGAAAGCCGATGCGGCCATCGGGGCCGGGGGCGGCTTCGTAGCGCTGCGTGCCGGAGATGCGGCCCTGGCCGCCGAAGGCGGCGCGGTCCGTATTGAGTAGGACGGTGAAGGTCCCGGCCCGGCCGGTGGGCAGGAAGAAGGCAGGATAAGAGGTCTGGGGGCTAAAGTTAAAGGCGAAGAAGGTCCCGCCCCGCCGGTAGACGATGAGCCCCTCCTGGTTGGAAATATAAAGCTGCTGGCTCTTGCCGCGGAACAGGCGGCAGCGGCGGGCCAGGGCGATCATGGCAGCGTCGAAGGCGTCGAGCGCGCCATAGCGCAGCGTGGGGTCGTCCGCCAGGCTCCACTGGCGGCGGCAGTATTGGTAGCTCCAGCCGTTGCCCGCCCGGGGGAAGTCGATCCACTCGGGGTGGCCAAACTCGTTACCCATAAAGGTCAGGTAGCCCTCGCCGCCTAAGCTCAAGGTCAGCAGGCGGATCATCTTGTGCAGGGCCATGCCCCGGTCGATGACGAGGTTTTCCTTGTCCTTGGCCATGTTCCAGTACATTTCTGCGTCGCACAGGCGGAACATGACGGTCTTGTCTCCCACCAGCGCCTGGTCGTGGGATTCGACATAGGCGATGACCGGTTCCTTTGGCCGCCGCCCCGTCAGCTCGTACCAGATATTCCAGAGGTCCCAGTCCTCGTCGCGCCGTTCCTTTAGAATGCGGATCCAGAGGTCCGGGATGCCCATGGCCAGGCGATAATCAAAGCCGATACCGCCGTCTTCGACCGGCAGGCAGAGACCCGGCATGGCGGAGGTGTCCTCCGCGATGGTGATGGCGGCTGGATTGACCTGGCGCACCAGCGTATTGGCCAGCTGCAGGTACGTCACGGCTTCGGTGTTGGTATTGGGGGAGAAGTATTTGTCGTAATGGTCGAAAGTGGCGCCCAGCCCGTGGTCATGGTAGAGCATGGAGGTGACGCCGTCAAAGCGGAAGCCGTCGAAGTGGTACTCCGTCAGCCAATATTTGAGGTTGGAGAGAAGGAAGTGGAGCACCTCGTGCTTGCCGTATTGGAAGCACTTGGTATCCCAGGCGGCATGGGTTCCTCGGGGGCCGGGATAGAAAAATTGATCGGGTGTCCCGTCAAATTCGTTGATGCCCTCCCGGGTGTTTTTCGCCGCGTGGGAGTGGACAACATCCAGCAGCACGGCGATGCCCAGCCTATGGGCTGCGTCGATCAACGCCTTGAGCTGGTCCGGCGTGCCGAAGCGGGAGGAGGCGGCGAAGAAATTCGTCACCTGATAGCCGAAGGAGGCGTAGTACGGGTGCTCCATGATGGCCATGATCTGGATGGTGTTATAGCCCAGCCGCTTGACCCGGGGCAGGACCTGCACACGGAATTCGTCATAGGTGCCGATGCCCGGCTTTTCCTGCGCCATGCCGATGTGGCATTCGTAGATATAAAGCGTTTTCTGCGGGCGGAAGGCCGCGTCGTGCCACTGGTATGGCGCAGGCGGCGCGTAGATGACGGCGTTCCAGGCTCCGGTCTCCGGCTCCTGGACGACATAGTGAGCATAGAGGGGGATGCGGTCCAGGTCCTGTCCGTTTTTTTGTACGATGGCAAGGATCCGCTGACCGTGGCGCAGCGCGTCACGGCCCGACAGGAAGACTTCAAAGACGCCGCCCGCCCGGCGGGTCATGGGGCAGGCGCGGCGGTCCCAGCCGTTAAAATCGCCGGTCAGGTACATCGCATCCGCGCCCGGTGCCCACTCCCGGTACCACCAGCCGTCCGCCTGCCGGTGAAAACCAAAATACGCCGCGCCGTCTGCAAAGGCGGAAAGCGACTGCCCGTCCGGCAGCAGCGCCGCTAGGCGCGTGCGATAGTTCTCCATCCGCAGGGCAAGATCCCCTTGATATGGCCGCAGCAGCGGGTCGATTTGCAGAATGGGAAGCTCCTTCATACGTTACCCTCCAGGCAGCGGCCAATCTGGCAGCCGCGTGAAACCGATTGCGGCAGCAGATGCCGCGTTGATACGGGTGGCGTTACAGGCAAAAGGCCGCATACATGGGCAGGCAGGCCAGCCCTTTTTCCTGAGTGAAATTCCGGCTGCCGAAGCAGTAGGGCTGCAGTGCCGGGTACTTTTTGCAAAGCGCCGCCAGCCGGGCGGCCTGATAGCGGCTGCCGGGCTCCGGCAGTATGGCGGCCATCCCCGTCTCCCGCTGCAGCAGGAACGGCGCGGCCTGGCCAAAACGGCCCTGCCAGAAGTACAGGGGGTAGCCCTGGGCGTCAAACTGCTGGGCCAGATAGTTCTGCGCCAGCAGCTGCCCGGCGACGCCGCCGTTTTCCGGGGCCAGCGCGGCGGGGGTGATGCCCGCCCGGGCGGCCAGCAGGCCGACGTCGCTGAAATAGAGCCGGTCCTGCGCTGGAATGACCTGGGCCTCCGCCGGGGCCAGGGGCAAGCGCAACTGGCGGCTCTCCAAAACGATCCCTGCAAATTTCAGCCAGGAGATGCTCCCACCGAATTGCTGAGCGGGGCTGGGGGCGCGTTTCGCGGTGAGCTGCGCCGGGATCGCACTGTAGCAGCTGCGGATCTGGACCGTCTCGGCGGCTGTGGCATACTTGGCCATGTCCGCCGTATAATTTTCCAGGATCTCCCGCCCGATGGCAGCTGTTTCCGGATAGCTGCCGGTCTGCAAAAACTGCAGGATGCTGGCTGGCATACCGCCCACCAAGAGGTACTCCCGGTACAGGGCCGCCGCCTTTTCGTCCAATTCCTGCGGCATGGGCGTCATTGCGGCAAAGTGCTGGCGAATTTCAGCTGCCAGCTCGTTCTCCCCCTTGGCCCAGAGGTACTCTTCAAAGTCAAAGGGATGCAGCGTCAGCGAGGCGACCCGGCCGACGGGGAAGGAGTAATTCTGCCGGTTGACCGCCACGCCCAGCAGGCTGCCGGAGGCGGCGATGTGATACGCCGGCATTTGCTCGCAGAAGTATTTCAGCGCCGTAAGCGCTCGCTCGCAGGCCTGGATCTCATCAAGGATGATGAGCGTCTGACCGGGTAGGATGCGCTCCCCGGTCAGGGCGCTGATATAGCGTAGCAGCCGCTCCGGGACGATGCCGTCCTGAAAATACTCGACCATCTTCTGGTTCGTCTCCAGGTTGAGATAGGCGGTGTTTTTAAAATGCGCCTGCCCGAATTCCCGCAGGATGTACGTCTTACCGATCTGCCGCGCGCCGCCGAGGATCAGCGGCATCCGGCCGGCCTTTTTTTCCTTCCAGGAAAGCAGCTGGGATTCAATTTTTCGTTTCATAGTGCAGCGCCTCCATCTGTGCTGGGGTATCTCTTATTATGCTGTTTCATAAAGCGTACGCAGTAGGGTGATCTCCTGGGCGTAGCCCGCGTCGTCGTTCGGGGTCTCCAGGATAAAGGGGAGCATCCGCAGGGCCGGATGCCGGATGATGCGGCCGATGGTCTCCAGGGAGAGCTTGCCCTCCGTGATCCGGGCGTGCCGGTCCTTGTGGCTGCCGCAGTCATTGAGACTGTTGTTCAGGTGGACGGCCTTGAGGCGATCCAGGCCGATGTGCTTGTCAAACGCTGTGAGGACGCCGTCCAGGTCGTGCTCCAGGTCATATCCGGCGTCCCAGACGTGGCAGGTATCCAGGCAGACACCGACGCATTGGGGCAGGGCCACCTGGTCGATGATCTGCCGCAGCTGAGAAAACTCCCCGCCGACCTCCGTGCCTTTCCCGGCCATCGTCTCCAGCAATACCGTCGTCTCCTGGCCTTCGGTCAGAACCTCGTTCAGCAGCTTGGCGATCTTGGCGATGCCGATCTCCAGCCCCTGGCCGACATGGCTGCCGGGGTGGAAATTATAGTAATTGCCGGGCGTCCAGGCCATCCGGGCCAGGTCCTCGCGGAAGGCCTGCAGGGCAAATTCCTGCACCTGGGGCTTGGCTGCGCAGGGGTTGAGGGTATAGGGGGCATGGGCGACCAGCGGGCCGACGTCCTGGGCCCGGCATTTGTCCAAAAACTGGGCGATATCCGCCGGGTCAATGGCCTTGGCGCTGCCGCCCCGGGGGTTGCGGGTGAAAAAGGCGAAGGTGTTCGCCCCCAGCGCCGTGGCCCGGCGGACCATGGCGGTATAGCCGCCGGCGGCGGAAACATGATAACCGATCCGAAGCATATGCCTGCCCTCCTGTGCGCAACGTTTCTTTTTCTTATTGTAGCGTATTTTACGAAAAAATACAACCACTGCCCGGCGCGTGGTTTTCGTGGGCATGTAAACTCCTTGACAAGTTTCCGGACTATGCTAAAATAGAAGCAGAAAATGCCGAAAAGAGCGGAAAGCAAGGCGAAAGGGCGGTGTGCGGCGATGGAAACAGAGGAAAAACAGGATAACGGCCTGACACTCCTGGACCGTAGCCGCAAGGGCATCACGATCTTCAGCCATGTGGGCGTCGTTTTGCTGCTGCTGGCGGTGCAGATCGTATTTATCATTGTCATCGCCCGGTGGTTTGAGAATTTCTTCCCCCATTATTTGACAATTTCGGTGCTGCTGTCTGCCGTGCTGGTGGTGTATCTCATCAACGGACCCATTGACCCGACGGGGAAGATCACCTGGCTGGTGCTCATTATGCTGCTGCCGGTGTTCGGCTCGCTGCTCTATGTGTATATTCAAAGCGATATTGGTCACCGGACCCTGGCGGTAAAATTTGACCGGATGACTCGGCAGACGAAGCGGGAAATCCTACAGCAGCCTGTTGTCGAGGAGCGGCTGGAGAACGAGCGGCCTGGCGCAGCGGCGCTGGTGCGCTATTTGCAGCGCAGCGGCTGCTTCCCGGCCTACCAGGGCACGGAGGTGACCTATTTCCCCTCCGGCGAGGCAAAATTCCAGGCGCTGCTGCAGGAGCTGGAGCAGGCGAAGCGGTTTATCTTCCTAGAGTATTTTATCATCCGGGAAGGGCTGATGTGGGGGAAAATTCTGGAGGTTCTGTCCCGCAAGGCGGCCCAAGGCGTGGATGTCCGGGTGCTGTATGACGGTACCTGTGAGTTTTCCAATCTGCCCCACGATTATCCCAAGCGCCTGGCTGCGCTGGGGATCCAATGCCGAGTCTTTTCCGCCATCCAGCCCTTTATCTCGACGTATTATAATTACCGCGATCACCGAAAAATTCTGGTCATCGACGGGCAGGTCGCCTTCAATGGCGGCATCAACCTGGCCGATGAATACATCAACCATGTCCCCCGCTTTGGCTATTGGAAGGACACGGCCGTTATGCTCCGGGGCGACGCGGTGAGGAGCTTTACGCTGATGTTCCTGCAGGTCTGGTGCCTGGATGAAAAAGCACCGGACTTTACGCCGCACCTTGCCTGCACAGCGCCCCAGGCGGCGCAGACGGGGTTCGTCATCCCCTATGGAGACTGCCCGCTGGACAGCGACAAGGTCGGCGAGCGGGTGTATATGGACCTTTTGAACCGGGCGCAGCGCTATGTGCATATCATGACGCCGTATCTGATCCTCGACGGTGAATTGGAGACGGCGCTGAAATTTGCCGCAGAGCGGGGCGTGGAGGTCACGCTGATCCTCCCGGGCGTCCCGGATAAGAAGATCCCGTACGCCCTGGCAAAGACGTACTATGCCAGCCTGATGGCGTCGGGGGTGAAAATCCTGGAGTTTACGCCGGGGTTCATCCATGCCAAGAGCTTTGTTGTCGACGATACAGAGGCCGTGGTCGGGACGATCAATTTGGATTACCGCAGCTTGTATCACCACTTCGAGTGCGCGACGTATCTCGTGGGGACGGACTGCATCCAGGCCATTGAGGCCGATTTTCAAGAGACGGCGGCGCTTTGCCGCCCAGTCACGCGGCAGAGCCTGCGCCAGGAGAAGCTGACGACGAAGCTCACCGGCGTCCTGACCAAGGTCATTGCGCCGCTGCTGTAATACAGGCAGGGCGTGCAGTATAAAGGAGAGCTACATGAAGCAGAAAGAAAAAGTCGCCGCCATCATCGCGGCACTGAAGGCGCAGTACCCGGAGCCGGTGTGCGCGCTGCAATACAAAAAGGACTACGAGCTGATGATCTCGGTGCGGCTCGCGGCCCAGTGTACCGATGCGAGAGTCAACCAGATCACTCCAGCACTCTTCGCCCGGTACCCGACACTGGAGGCGATGGCGGGGGCGGAGATTGCGGAGGTGGAGCAGCTGGTGCACACCTGCGGGTTCTACCGGCAGAAGGCGGCAGATATCGTCCACGCCTGCCAGATGCTGCTGCGGGATTACAGCGGCAAGGTCCCGGGGACGATGCCGGAGCTGCTGCGGCTGCCCGGCGTCGGGCGGAAAACGGCGAATCTTTTGCTGGGCGATCTATACCAGGTGCCCGGCAGTGTCGTGTGCGATACCCACTGCATCCGCATTTCCAACCGCCTGGGCCTGGCCCAAAGCAAGGAGCCGGAGAAGGTAGAGCGGCAGCTGCGGGAGATTCTGCCGCCGGAGGAGTCCTCCGACTTCTGCCACCGGCTGGTGCTCCATGGCAGAGCCGTCTGCACTGCCCGAAAGCCGGATTGTACCGGGTGCACGCTGGCGCCTTGGTGCGCGGCCTTTGGGAAAGAACTCGGATAAAGACTGGATAGAAACGGAGTGGGTCGGAGCATGGAACAGATGCGCAGAAAAGACAGGCAGGTTACAGATTGGCAGGAAATCTGCGCCATCCTGGACGCCTGCCAGGTGCTGCACCTGGGGCTGCAAGGGGCGGATGGGCCGTATGTCGTGCCGCTCTCCTTCGGCTGGGAGGAGCAGGCGGGGCGGATCGTCCTCTATTTTCACGGCGCCAGCGCGGGGAAAAAGGCCGCGCTGCTGGAGGCGCAGCCGCTGGTCTGCATCGAATGCGCCCGCTTTTTCCAGTACATTCAGGTAAAAGGCGGCGTCACGGCGGCCTATGAGAGCGTCATCGGATTCGGCCAGGCGGTCCTGTGCCATGGCGCGGAGGCGGCACACGGCCTGCAGCTGCTGCTGTCCCATTGCGGGATGGACCCGGCGTTGGCCGACGGCTGCGCCCATATGGCAGCGACCAAGGTATATGCAGTGGCCCTGGATGAGATCACAGCAAAGCGCAGCGCGCCCGCCGCGGCAGAATAAAAGGCAGAATAAAAATAGACCAGTGCACTCCAGAAAAGTCTTTCTGAAGTGCGCTGGTGTTTTTCTATTCTTTTTCCACTTTGGGTTCCACGCTCGCCTGAATGGCGGCAACTGTCTGATCCAGCTGCGCATAATCGGCTTCGGAGATACGGCCGACGTAGCCCTGCTCGTAGAGCTTTTTGGCCAGCGCTGCGTCCCAGACCTGATACTGGGGGTCACCGGCGGCGTCCGTTGTGCGGTACAGGGAGGTGTAGTCCTGCTTTGTCAGCTGGACGCTGCCGCGCTTGTCCTTCGTGAACTCCAGCTGTAGGACGATGCCCTGGCGGGCGCTTTTGTCGGATGCGGTGTAGAAATCGCCCAGGTCGTAGGCGACGAGCGCCGTGTGTTCGTCGCCATTTTCATCCGTCGCGGTGCGGGTCTCGATGGGGCCGGGCTGGTGGGAGTGAGAGCCTAGGATCACATCCGCGCCGTTGGCGACCAGGAGATCTGCAATGCGCTCCTGGGTCTGGCTGTGCTGGCTGTCGTCCTCCGCGCCCCAGTGGACGAGGGCAATGAGCACATCCGGGCTGTGCTTGCGGGCCGCCGCCATAACAGATTCGATTTGCGCTGTCGCGACCTGGGTATAATTCGTGTCGTAGTCCTCATAGAGAAGATTCACAGCGTATTCCGCGCCGTCCGGCAGGCGCAGGTTACCCAGTCCCTTGGTAAAGGCAACGAAGACGATGCGCATCCCGCCGGATTCAAATTCGGCGATGCCGTAATCTTTTTTGTAGCTTTTCTTGTCCGGACTCGTTCCGGCGTATTGCATTTTAGCGGCGGTGACGGTCTCCATCGTGCGCTGCAAGCCGTCTAGGCCACCGGCGATGCTGCAGGAATTAGCGGTCTGCAGTAGGTCAAACCCGAGGCCCGAGAGGGTACCGGCCAGGTTATCCGGGGCCCAGCCATCCAGATCCGTCTGCTCCGGACCGGCAAAGGTGCACTCCAGATTACCGACGGTCACGTCAGCGTCGGCCAAAAGGGAGGCAACGCCAAAGAAGGCCGGGGCAAAGTCATAGTCGCCGCCCGCCTGGGCGTCGCGCAGCAGGCTGCTGTCCATGTGGATATCGCCGACGGCGGTGATGGTGACGCTGCCGTCGCCGCTCTGGACGGGTGCTGCACCGTCAGAGCGGCCGGTGAGGCTGCGCACGGCAAAAACCACGGCAACTGCGACCAGCAGGATGCCGAGCAGAAGAAACAAAGTGCTGACCGGTGACCTTTTGCGGCGCGTATCTTGCCGCGGCGACTGCGCGGGCTGTTTTTCAGGGATCTCAGGCATAGGGAAACCGCCTTTCAGAAACTTTTGGAAACTTTGATATTCCTATTTTACATAAATGCGGAGAAAAATCAACTTTTTTTCTGCCGAACGCCGCGAAAATGTGCCCCTCGACGAATCTCGTCAGCTGTGGTATAATGCATAGCAAGCGGGCAGGCGACCCGCAGTAATGCAAGCTTTTACGGAGTCCGGCGCAGCTTGCGCGGGCGATTTTGATAGAGAAAGGGGTGCTTTTGTGGCATATCGAACGAGATCCCGCCGCCGGGCCCGGCGGCATCCGGTCCGGACGGCGCTGCTGGTGCTGATCCTTTTAGCCGGGCTGCTGTTTGCGGCGGTCTACGCCTACAGCCGGGCGACGGGCCTGCAGGGCAGCTGGTGGGAGAGAACGACGGCGCTGTTTCATACCGTCGGGCAGCAGATTGCCAATCTCGCGCCGGGGCAGGAAGACGATCCGGTGGCGAAAAACCCCTATGACGCTTCGGATTTTTATCAGGACGGCGGCTATGTGCGCTGCACGGCAAGCCCCGTCTCCCGCACGGGGATCGACGTCTCCTCCCACCAGGGGGTGATCGACTGGCAGGCCGTGGCGGACGCGGGGATCGAATTCGCCATCATCCGGGTCGGCTACCGGGGCTATGGCACAGGGACGATTGAGGAGGATACGAGCTATTATACCAATATCGAGGGCGCGCTGGCAGCGGGCCTGCAGGTCGGCGTCTATTTCTACTCTCAGGCCATCACAACGGCGGAGGCCCGGGAGGAGGCGCAGTTTGTCCTGAACCATCTGGGCGGCTATGAAATCACCTACCCTGTGGTCTTCGACTGGGAGCAGTCCAGCGAAGCGGAGCGGACAGCATCACTGGACAACACCGCGCTGACCGACTGCGCCATCGCCTTTTGCGATACCATTGAGGCCCTGGGCTACCGGGCTGGGTGCTATTTTAACCAATATTTTGGATACGACCGCTTTGATCTGCGGCGGCTGGACGATTACTGCCTGTGGCTGGCGGAGTATAACAGCTATCCGTCCTTCCTCTATAACGTGCAGCTCTGGCAGTACTCCCAGAGCGGGCATGTGCCGGGAATCGATACGGCGGTGGATTTGAATCTGTGCCTAGCAGATTTTGCCGGGTGAACCTACAAGGAGGCGCGTTTTATGAAAAAAGCAAGCCGTTTGGCCTTTCTGCTGCCGATCATCGCGGGGGCATTTTGGGGCTCTGTGGGGACGTTTGTGCGTTATCTGAACGCCAATGGGATCGGCAGTATGACGATCCTCTCCTCTCGGGTCCTGGTGGCGGCGCTAATCCTGCTGGTGGGGATCCTCTGCACGAAGCCGTCGCTGCTGAAAATCAAGCTGCGGGACCTTTGGATATTCCTGATCGCAAGTCTGGTGGGGATGCTGGGCCTGAACGCCTGCTATAACGAGGCCATCCATTACTTGCCAATGTCCCTAGCGGCGATCCTGCTGGGGCTGTACCCGATTTTTGTGATGATCCTGGCGGCCTTTTTGTTCCATGAGCGCATCACCGGCAAAAAGGTCCTGTGTATGGCCCTGGCGCTGCTGGGCTGCACACTGGCCAGCGGCTTGCTCCACACCGGTGGGCAGGTCCAATGGCCGCTGCGGGGCATTGCCATCGGCGTTATTTCGGCGGTGTTCTACGCGTTTTACAGCGTGATGTCTAAAATTGCCATGCAGCGGGGCTACAGCGTCTTTACCATCACCTTTTATGCCCTGCTCATCATGGGCCTGGCCCTGACGCCGCTGACGGATTGGGCTGCCCTGGGTGGCTTTGTCGCGGCGGCGCCGGTGAAGCACATCGGCTTTATGCTGCTGCACTCTTTGTGTGCATCCGTCCTGTCCTATGTGCTCTTTACGCTGGGGTTCCGGTACATGGACGCTGGGAAGAATTCTATCTTGGCGGCAGGCTCTGAGCCGGTGGCAGCGCTGCTGCTGGGGATGCTGTTTTTCCGGGAAATCCCCTCTGCACTGGCACTGGTCGGGACAGTCCTGACAATCGTTGCCCTGGCACTGCTGAGCCGCCCGGAGAAGGCGGCGGCAGCGACCGAATGCAAGGAATGGCCCACGAAAAGCCCCAAAAGATTGGAGCAGAACCATGCGAATTGACTTTCATACCCATACCTTCCCGGCCCGCATCGCGGCCCCGGCAATCAAAAAAATGCAGGCGTCCAGCCATGCTGCTGCTTCCCTGGATGGCACCGGCCCGGCGCTGACGGCCTCCCTGCAAAAAGCGGGGCTGGACTGCGCCGTTGTGCTGCCGGTGGCGACGAATCCGGCGAAGGTGCAGTCCATGAACGATCTCTCTCTGCGCCTGTCGGGTCACGACGGGCTCCTTTACTTTGGCTGCATCCATCCGGACCAGCCGGATTGGCGGCAGGAGCTGGACCGGATCGCCGCGGCAGGCCTGCGGGGCATCAAGCTCCACCCTGTCTACCAGGGCGTGGATTTTGACGATGTGCGCTATCTGCGCATTTTGGAGCGGGCCGGAGAGCTGGGGCTGATCATTGTCACCCATGCGGGGGATGATATCGGCTTTCCCGGTGTCGTCCGCTGCAGTCCAGCGATGATTGCCCGGGCCTGCCGCCAGGTGGGGCGGGTCCCGCTGGTCCTGGCCCATATGGGCGGCTGGAAAAATTGGGACGAGGTGATGGAGCTGCTGCCTGATACCGGCGTGTATCTGGATACGGCCTTCAGCCTGGGTTGCATCACACCCCTGACGCCCGATGCTTATACGCCCCAGGAGCTGCAGCTGCTGGACGCGGCGGTATTTTGCAACATGGTGCGGCGGTTTGGCAGCAAGCGGGTTTTATTTGGCACCGACAGCCCGTGGACAGACCAGGCCGCCAGTGTCGCCCAGATCGAGGCGCTGCCGCTGACCCGGGCGGAGAAGGATGAAATCTTGGGCGGCAATGCCCAGCGGCTGCTGGGCCTGTGAACCGCAGCAGACGTGCGGCATAGAGTGAAATAGCGCCAGATAGCGCACAATCCGGCGCACGGCTGTGGAGGGGGAAGGAAAATGGTATCGTTTGAAAGTGATTATATCGCGGGGGCGCACCCGGCGGTGCTCCGCCGCTTGGCGGATACGAATCTGGAGTGCCTGCCCGGCTATGGGGCGGACCCCTATTGCGAGCGCGCGGCGCAAAAGATCCGGGCGCTGTGCGGCAGCCCGGCGGCGGATGTCTATTTTTTGACCGGTGGGACCCAGGCCAATCAGATCGTTCTCGATGCGATGCTCCAGCCGTTTCAAGGCGTGCTGGCGGCAAAGACGGGGCATGTGAGCGTCCATGAGGCAGGGGCGATCGAATACACCGGCCACAAGGTCCTGACCCTGCCAGAGCAGGCAGGCAAGCTGGCGGCAGCGGACATCGCGGCCTGTTGCGCGGCGTTTTACGCCGACGGGAACCACGAGCATATGGTATTTCCCGGTGTAGTGTACCTGACCTTCCCGACGGAATACGGGACCCTGTATACCAAAGCGGAGCTGGAGACCATTGCGGCGGTCTGCCGCAAATACGGCCTGGCGCTTTATCTGGACGGCGCGCGCCTGGGCTACGGCCTGGCCAGCCCGGAAAACGACGTGACCTGGCAGGACCTGGCGCGCCTGTGCGACGCGTTTACGATCGGCGGTACGAAGGTCGGCGCGCTCTGCGGCGAGGCGGTCGTCTTCCCGCGGGGAAATGCCCCGGCGCATTTTTTGACTCGGGTGAAGCAGCACGGCGGCCTGCTGGCCAAAGGACGGCTGCTGGGCGTCCAGTTTGACGCGCTGCTGACGGAGGACCTTTATCTGCAGATCAGCCGCCACGCCATTGTCATGGCGCAGCAGCTTTGTACGCTGCTGCGGGAGAAGGGGTATCAGCTGCTTCTGGATACGCCGACAAACCAGCAGTTTGTGGTCCTGCCAAATGAGAAAATGCAGCAGCTGCGCGAGCAGGTCGCGTTCAGCTTTTGGGAGACGTATGATGCCAATCACACCGTTGTACGCTTTGCCACCAGCTGGTCGACGACCCAGGCCGACCTCAATGCCCTGGCGCAGCTGCTGTGAAAAGAATAAAATGTGAGGAAAATAATGGATCGCCTGCCCGGCGTTTATTTGCCGGGCAGGCGATTTTTGTGTTTTGCTATGCCGTTAGGCAGTTTCTGTATCGGAATCAGGCGCAGCTAGGGGGAAGGCCAGCGTGACCTTGAAGAGGTCGCCATCCACCCCAAGGGTGAAGGTCCCGTGCTGCAGCTGGGTCAGGCTCTGGGCGATGGCAAGGCCCAGGCCGCTGCCCTCGCTGCTCCGGGACGCATCCGCCCGGACAAAGCGCTCCGTCAGCTGGGCAGGATCGACGGTCAGCATCTCCCGGGAGACATTTTTCAGGCACAGGGCAGCTTTCGACTCTCCCGCCGTCACGGTCAGGTAGATGCGGGTGCCGGGCATGGCGTATTTGCAGCAGTTGCTCAGCAGATTGTCCAGGACCCGCCAGAGCAGGCGGCCGTCGGCCAGGATGCTGCATTGCTCCGGCAGCGCGGCGCACAGCTTCAGATCGCCCTGGGCCAGCCGTTGGTCGTATTCGCCGGTGGCCTGCTGCAGCAGCTCGACAAGATTCGTCGGCGCCAGATGGACAGGGATAACGCCGGAGGAGGCCTTCGAGGCTTCAATCAGATCCTCTGTCAGCTTTTTCAGTCGGGCGGATTGGCGCTGCAGAACGCCCAGATATTCCCGTGCTTCCTGGGGGGCGAGCGTCTCCAGCTGACTCATGAGATCGACATAGTTGCAGATGGAGGTCAGCGGGGTTTTCAGGTCATGGGAGACATTGGTGATGAGCTCTGTCTTCAGCCGCTCCGAGCGCATCCGCGCTTCTACGGCGGCGTTCATGCCATCACCGATGCGGTTTAGATCCTCGGCGTGGCGGCGCAGCTCCGGCAGCATACCGGTGGGGTCCATCCGGGCGTGCAGATCGCCGGCGGCCAGGGCCTGGCCTTGCTTGCGCAGCTTCCGCAGCTGCAGCGCGATGAGGAAGACAAAGGCCACCAGGGCAAGCCGCTCCAGTGCCCAGAACACAAAGGACGTACTGCCGCCGAGAACGAAGAAGCAGAATTCAATGAGCAAAATCACCAGGCAGCCGAGGGCCGTCTTCCAGATGAGCGGCAGGATCTGCGCCAGATGCTGGATACCGCGCCAGGCCAGGCGCAGCAGGCGGAAGCAGATGGTATTGCGCCACCATTTGCCTGCCTTACACCGGACGACGACGGTCAGCAGCAGATAGAGGGCCGCGAAGAAAGCGACGATCGCAATACCGACGATGGCGAGAATGCTGACAACGCTGTTGATGCCATACCAGGGGGGATAGTAGAGCAGCTCGACCAGGCCGACCGCAAGGAAGAAGGCAGCCACAAGGACAAGATCCAGCGGGATCCTGTGCCACGGGGCAAGATAGATCTCCGGGACGCCTGCCTTATGCCCGGTGCTGTAAAGCAGGAAGCCAAGGCAAAACAGGGCGATCAGCAGCCCCAGTGCAGCAAAAACAAAGAGCCAGTAACGTAGGGGCAGTAGCATCCGCAGCAGCTTCAGGAATAGGGCCGTGTTATCTTGGGCGTGCAGGTCGGCAGCGATGCCGCCGGTCAGGTGCAGCGTGGCCTTAGTAGCTTGATAGATGGTGATGGTCGTTGTCTCCCCGTCGTATTCCCAGTGGCCGCTGTAATGACTGGTGGCGTCATAGAGATCGCCGTTTTTCCAGTAGATATAGCGTAGGCTGCCATTGTCATAGTAACCATAGCTGCCGTCGGACTGCTGCGCATCGACAGTGGGATCAAACAGCCGCTGGCGATAGGTTACGGTATGGTCTGTCTCTACTTCAAAGTGCAGATCGGCGTCAATGGTCTGCAGGGCGTCGTGGTATTGGTAGTTTTCCAGCTTGACATTGCCGTCGGTGTCCGTCAGGGTGAAGAAGAAATTGGAGTTTTCCTTGGCCAGGCGCTTTTTATAGTAATCAATTGCTGCGGTTTCGTCTTGCAGGACGGCGGTATAGTAGCTGTGGGCGTCATTTTTCCCTGTCTCCAGCGCATCGGAGAGCGCGTTTTCTTGCGCAATTTCGCCGGTCGCATCATCGTAGCCTTGAAAAGCGCTTAGAAACAGAATCCCGATGCAGCTTGCGAGCAGCAGCAGGCAGGAGAGCAGCAAGGTCGCCGTTGCACCGCATTTGGCCCAGGTTTTTTCACGCAGTTGTTTCATGGCTGCAGCTCCTTTCCGGCCGTTTGGCCAAGACATGCGCTGGTTAAATATGCGGTCATTTTTGTACCTCCATTTTGTAGCCTTGCCCCCAGATCACCTTGAGATACCGGGGCTCAGAGGGGTTGATCTCGATCTTTTCCCGCAGATGCCGGATGTGGACGGCGACAGCGCCGTCCGAGCCCAGAGGCTCTTCTTTCCAGACGGCCCGGTAAATTTCAGCAGAGGAAAACACCTTGCCCGGCGCGCGCATCAAAAACAGCAGGATGCTGTATTCAATGGGCGTCAGCAGGACCGGCTCCCCGTCCACGGTGAGTTCCCGGGATTCGTTGTCCAGGCAGATGCCGCCGTTGATCAGCTTGCCGGGCTGAGAGGTCATGCCGCCCAGGGCGGTATAGCGCCGCAGGTGGGAGCGGACCCGGGCCTGGACCTCCAGGGGGCTGAAGGGCTTTGTGATATAGTCGTCCGCGCCGACGTTCAGGCCAAGGACCTTGTCGGCATCCTCACTTTTGGCAGTGAGCATGATGACGGGGACATTACTGCGCTGCCGCAGCTGGGCGGTGGCGGAGACGCCGTCAAGCTGCGGCATCATCAGGTCCATCAGGACCAGGTGGATGGTCTCCCGGGCCAGAAGCGCCAGCGCTTCCGCGCCGTCGGCTGCTTCAAAGATGCCGTAGCCCTCCGGCGCCAGATACAGCCGCAGCGCGGCGCGGATATCGGCGTCGTCATCACAGATCAGGATATTATACATGGTGTACACCTCCGGAAAATGAGAACCGTTTCTCTGCTGTTAGTGTAACAGAAAAACGGTTTAAGAGAAAAGTAGCGAAGTATTTAAGATTTCTTAAGCATCGGGAAATTGCGCCAAAAGCCAGCGAATCTGCGTCTCATCGCAGACAAGCAGGCTGCTTTCCCGCAGCAGCTGGGCGGCTACGCCCCAGCCGGGGACGAGATGCCGGGAGAAGCTGCCGTCATAAATCTGGCCGCTGCCGCAGGCCGGGCTTTTCGCCTTCAAAATGGCGGCGCGGCAGGAAAACTGCCGGGCCAGCTGCAGGACCTGCTGGGCGCCCCGGGCATAGGCATCCGTAACGTCCAGGCCGCTTGCCGTTACGACGCGGCTGCCGCGGCGCTCAGCTGGCGGGCGCGGCGTTGCCAGGCCGCCCAGCTGCTCCGGGCAGATGGGGATCAGATCAAACCGTGCCTGCAAAAGCGCCAGCTCCGCCAGCGGCGGCTTGCACTGGCCGTCATACCGGCACTGCGCGCCCAGCAGGCAGAGACTGATCAAGACCCGCGGCTTGTCCATATCGCGCCCCCCTTTTTACCGTTTTTTTCATTATACGCCAGATGCGGCGAAAAAACAATTCCCCCGTTCCATTTACAGGGCGCGTGTGGTATAATACGCCATAGGTGCGGGGCAAATGTACAAAATCGACCCGAGGAGGTGGCACGGATGTATCAGCCCTTGGCCGACGAGCTGCGGCCGAAAACACTAGACGAGGTATACGGGCAGGAGGAGATCCTAGGGCCGGGCAAGCTGCTGCGGCGGCTGATCGAATCCGGCCATGTGCCGAATCTGATCTTCTACGGCCCCTCCGGGACGGGGAAGACGACGGTGGCCAATATCATCGCCGAGCGCACGAAGCGCAAGCTCTATAAGCTCAACGCGACAACGGCATCCACAGCGGATATCAAGGAGATTGTCGCCCAATTGGATACGTTTCTGGCGCCGGACGGGGTGCTGCTGTATCTGGACGAGATCCAGTCCTTTAACAAAAAGCAGCAGCAGACGCTCTTGGAGCATATCGAGAGCGGAAAGATCACCCTCATCGCTTCGACGACGGAGAACCCGTATTTTTATGTCTTCAATGCGATCTTGAGCCGGTCGACGGTCTTTGAGTTTAAACCCATCGGGCCGGAGGCGGCGCAGCAGGCAGTCCGGCGGGCCATCGACTATATGGCGGAAAAGAGCGGCCTTGCCGTCACGTGTGAGCCGGAGGCGGTGGAGCATATCGCCCTGGCTTGCGGCGGCGACCTGCGCAAGGCGCTCAATGCGGTGGAGGTCCTATTCGCGGCGGCGGACCCCGCGGCAGATACCTTGACGGTGACGCTGCAGGATGCTGCCGCTGTGACCCAGCGCTCTGCCATGCGCTACGATCGGGACGGCGACAGCCATTATGATATCCTCTCCGCGTTCCAGAAGTCGATCCGCGGCTCGGACCCGGACGCGGCGGTGCATTATCTGGCGCGGCTTTTGGAGGGGGGCGACCTGCTTTCCCCCATTCGGCGGATGCTGGTGACAGCCAGCGAGGACATCGGCCTTGCCTATCCCCAGGCCATCGCCATCGTCAAGGCGTGCTGCGATGCCGCCCTACAGCTGGGGCTGCCGGAGGCCCGGATCCCGCTGAGCGAGGCGGTGATCTTCCTGGCGACCGCGCCGAAGTCCAATTCGGCCATCTGCGCCATTGACGCCGCCCTGGGGGACCTGCGCCACGGCAAGGGCGGCGAGATCCCTGCGCATCTGCAGGACAGCCACTATACCGGCGCCAAGAAAATGGGGCGGGGGCTGACGTACCAGTACCCCCATCAGCACCCGAATCACTACGTGGCGCAGCAGTATCTGCCCGATGCCCTCCAAGGCAGGCAATATTATCACTATGGGCCGAACAAGGTAGAGCAGGCCTGCAAACGATACTGGGACGAGGTCAAGAAGGAGAAGTGAGATGGATATTCGCGTCAACGATGTTCTGCTGATGAAAAAGGCGCATCCATGCGGCGAAAAGCGCTGGAAGGTGCTGCGCACGGGGATGGACTTCCGCCTGCGCTGTCTGGGCTGCGGGCATGAGGTCATGCTGCCCCGGAGCAAGGCGGAGAAAAATATCCGCCAGGTGGAGCGGGAGAATCCTTCGACGCCGCCTGCGGCGGACCGCCCAAAGGAGCGGTAATATTTTGGCGGGTTTGTCCCGCTTGGATAGGACAACGAAACAATCTCTGCTTTTTTAAAAAAATTGGATGGAATCTGTTCGACAGATTTTGTCCTTTTTTTTACGTTTTTTTTTATATACTGATGGCAACCGAGAGCGGGAGGGATGCCATTGCGCGTCTATGTGGACCTGGCTTTTGCCGTCAATGCAGTGATCGACTATTTGCTGCTGGTGTGCAGCGCCAGGCTGTCCGGCGCGGCCATCCGGCGGGGGCGGCTGCTTTTGGCAGCGGCGCTGGGGGGCGGCTTTGCCGCCGGGTCGTTTTTCTGGGCCTTTCTGCAGTATTGGCCGGTGGGACTTGCTGTGGCGGCCGGGATGATCCTGGTGGCCTTCGGCGCGCGGCGGAGCAGCCTGCGGCAGGGGGTGCTGTTTGCGCTGGTGAGCCTGGCTCTGGCGGGGCTGGTGCTGCTGGTGGCAGCGGTATTTGACTGGGGGCTGGTGCTGCTGCACGGCGCGGTCTATTACCCGGTTTGCTGGCAGGCGCTGCTGCTGGTGGCGGCCCTGGGGTATCTGATCACGAGCCTAGTGCTGCGGCGCTGCGCGATGCACGGTGGCGGCGAGATCGAACAGGCCCGGATCGAGACAGGTACGGCGCATCTGACGCTCCCCGTCCTGCGGGACACCGGCAACACGCTGCGTGACCCGATGACGAACGCGCCGGTGCTGATTGTCGAGTGGCAGGCGGCAGCGCCGCTGCTGCCCGCCCGGGCCACCCGGCCGGATGACCCGGTGGCGGCGTTCACTGCCCTGACCCAGCTGGCGCCGCAGCTGCACTGGCGGCTGCTGCCCTACCGCGCCGTGGGCGTCAAGGGGGTGCTGCTGGCCTTCCAGGCAAAGCAGGTCACGCTGGCTGGAAGGGTGATCCCCCGGATGACAGTCGCGCTCTCTCCCACGCCGGTCTCAGATGGCGGCGGGTATTCCGGACTTTTAGGAGGCGTTGTATGAATCAGAAGCTACATATTATTTTTGTCCGCCTGGGGCTGCTGCAGCCGGCAAAGGTCATGTATGTCGGTGGCAGCGATGTCCTGCCGCCGCCGCTGCCGGGGCCGCAGGAGCAGCAGCTGCTTTTGCGCTTGGCCCAGGGCGATCACACGGCGCGCCAGTGTCTGATCGAGCACAATCTGCGCCTGGTCGTCTATATCGCACGGCGTTTTGAAAACACCGGCGTCAATCTGGAGGATCTCGTCTCCATCGGGACCATCGGGCTCATCAAAGCCGTCGGGACGTTCCGAGCGGATAAAAAGATCAAGTTGGCAACCTACGCCTCCCGCTGCATTGAAAACGAGATCCTGATGTATATCCGCAAGCTGACGGCCCAGAAGTCGGAGATCTCCCTGGATGAGCCGATCAATACCGACTGGGATGGCAATGAGCTGCTGCTGAGCGATATCCTCGGCACCGACGGCGATACCGTCATGCGCCCCATGGAGGAGAGCGTGGAGCGGCAGCTGCTGCGGGAAGCGCTGCTGCGGCTTCCGCAGCGGGAGCGAGATATCATGGTCCTGCGTTACGGCTTGGGCGGCCGCCAGGAGAAGACCCAGAAGGAGGTGGCCGATCTGCTGGGCATCTCCCAATCGTATATCTCCCGGCTGGAAAAGCGGATCATGCTGCGGCTGCGCCGCGAGATCTCCCGGCAGTTCAGCGCATAGCTAAAAGTTTTTTCGGCGCCAAAAAAGTTTTTTTATTTTTCCGGGCGCGGCAGATTGCAAATGCCGCTGCCTTGTGCTAAAATAAAATAGAACACACAAAACGACCGCAGGAGGGGTGTGAAAGAATTGGCGCAAAAAGAAATTTCAAAATCGGTCATGTACCGGCTGCCGCGTTATCTCATGTATCTCAAGGCGATGCCGGAGGACTCCCCGGCCAATATTTCTGCGACGATGTTAGCCAATGCGCTAAATATGGGCGAGGTGCAGGTGCGAAAGGACCTGGCGCTGGTCTCCGACGGCGGGCGGCCCAAGGTCGGCTACAACCGCAAAGCGCTGATTGACGATATCGAGCAGTTTTTTGGCTATGATTATACCAATACGGCGGTGATCGTCGGCAGCGGCAAGCTGGGCAAGGCGCTGCTGGACTATGTCGGCTTTGCGGAATACGGCCTGAACGTTGCGGCGGCCTTCGATGTGGATGAGAGCATCGTGGGGACACTGGAGAGCGGCAAGCCGATCCTGCATATTTCTCAGCTGGAGCAGTTTTGCCGGGATAACAAGGTCCTGATCGGCATCATCACAGTCCCCGCAGCCCATGCGCAGGAGGTCTGCGATCTTTTGGTGAACAATGGGATTAAGGCCATCTGGAGCTTTGCTCCCACGCATATTGACGCCCCGGCGGATATCCTCGTGCAGTACGAAAATATGGCAACATCGCTGGCGGTGCTCTCAAAGCACCTGTCTGCGCAAATTAACGGGTATTAAATGATAGAGAAGCCAGGTTCGCAGTGAGAAGATGCTGCGGACCTGGCCTTTTCGATGGAATGGAAAAATTTGCTGTCGGCAGGCTTTTTTTTCAAAAAAGGATTGACTTTTTTCTATGATTTGGGTAAAATAGGAACAACAGTTACCATACGCTAACTGAATTTGATGATTCCCGTTGCCCAAGGAAGCGGCAGCGGCCTCCGGCGCGCGAGAGCGCGCAAATACTTGCACTGTTAGTTAGCGAAGGCTAACCAAAGAAAGGAGATTTCGCATGAGCGTTGTGATTTTAGGCGGAAATGAATGTATGGAGCGGCAGTACAAGGACCTGTGCCGGGACTATAAGTGCCGGGTCAAGGTCTTTATCAAGCCGGTGGGCAATTTAAAGAACAAGATGGGCCAGCCGGACCTGATGATCTTCTTCACCAGTACGATGTCCCACAAAATGCTGCGCAGCGCGCTGCGGGAGACAAAGGGTCTGCCGACGGTCATCGCCCGGTCCCACTCCAGCTCGATGGCGGCGCTACGCAACATCCTCGATACCCACGCAGCCAGCTAATCCAGAATGACATGCCAGGCGTCGACCAGCCGGGGCAGCGTCCAGGCGGCGTTGGCCGGGCTGGTGGAGGGCAGCTTTTCCGCGGGCAGCTTTGTTCGCGGTAGGAGGTATTTCTGGTACAGCTGCCAGGACGCCGTGCCGTTGCAATAGATTTTGTGAATCTTTGCAGTTTGCAGGATCGGGGTCAGGTCATTGGGCGTGACATTACGGATGCTGCTGTCACTGGAGCCAGTGATCTCGCAGCTGGCGATGGTATCCCACAGCGCGATCCCGTGGCCCAATAGCAGCGCCTGCTTTTCCGGGATCGTTTGCGGGACAGACGCGCCTGTCAGCGCTGCCAGGACCTGCCAAAAGCGGTTTTGCGGGTGGCCATAGAAAAACGCCGCCTCCCGTGATTTGACCGAAGGAAACGATCCTAAGATCAGGATCCGGCTTTCCGCGTCGTAGACCGGCGCAATGGTATGATGCAGAAATTCCGCCATGCTGCAGCCCTCCAATTATACTCTTGTCCCCTATCATAGCACACAAAGCCGCCTTGGTCAAAGGCGGCTTTGCCGCTGCAGGAGATGGCGCATCCAGCGTAGGTCGCTGGGGCGCAGTGCGCGGCTTAGCCAGAGCAGGCAGACGAGCAGCGTCAGGTATCCGCCCCCGCCCAGCAGAACGGCGGGCAGGCAGCCAAAATGACGCAGCGCAGTCCGGCAGGCCAGGGCGCACAGCGCGGCGCAGCCCAGCATTTTCCCGGCAAAGACCCAGTCCGGCGTTTGCCCGGTGTGCCGGAGCAGCCGACCGATGCTGAGGCAGAAATTCACACTGTGGGAGACGGCGAAGGCCCAGTAATAGCCGTCGATGCCCCAGCGGGGCAGCAGCACGAGCAACAGGAGAATATCCAGCCCTGCGGTAATGCAGTTGTAGCGGACGGAGGCGACCTGTTGCCCCAAGCCCTTGAGCATGGCGTCCACGATCGCGTCCAGATATAGCAGCACCAGCAGCGGCGCGAACAGCTGCAGATAGTGCCCCGTCTGGGTGCCGGGATAGAGCAGCTCTGCCAGGGGCTTGGCCAGGCAAAAGGCGGCCCCGGCGATCGTACAGGCATATCCGGCCCCCAGATGCAGGCAGCGGCCTGTTAGGTAATGGACCCGCCGCTCACTTCCGGCGGCCGTACACCGGGCCAGCTCCGGGACAAGAAGGTCGGAGAAGGCGTAGAGCAGCGTCGCTGGGAACATCATCACGGGAAAGACCATCCCGTGGATCGTGCCATAGGCGGCCAGGGCGTTTCCGTGGGCCAGGCCGTAGGCGGCCAGGCCCCGGGGAATGAGCAGGTGCTCCGTCGTGCTCAGGCTTGAGCGCAGCAGGTCGCTCAGCCCCAGCGGCACACAGAGCCGCAGCAGCTTGCGCCAGAGGCCGGGCGTCTTTTCAAGCTGGGCCGTCCGCTGGCTGCGCCGGTAGAGCAGGCCCAAAATCAGGCACAGGGCCACATCGCCCAGCCCGTTGACTGTTAGCAGAATGCGGCAGCATTGTACGCTGCCACTGGCGCGGGACAGCAGGAAGATATTAACCCCGAAGAGAAGCACCTGGAGCAGCAGCTCGACCGCCGTCAGCTGCTTGATCTTGACACAGGCGGTAAACCAGCCGCCCAGCACCGCACCGATGCACCCGGCAGGCAAAAAGGTTGCCAGGATACGCAGTGGCCCGGCGGCCTCCGGCGCCTGGAGCCAATGGCCGCTGATCCACGGCGCTGCGGCAAAGAGCGCGACCCCGGCCAGGCAGCTGAGTGCGGTGCCATAGCACAGGCAGCAGGCGGTGACGGTCCGGGTGGAGGCATGGCGGCCCCGGGCGTCGGCAATCAGATACATCGCGCCGACCCGGACACCTGCGGTGCCCAGCGTTGCGGCGAGGATCCCAACGGTGCCAATCAGCTGCACCAGGCCGATGCCCGCTGCGCCAATGTGCCCGGATAGCCAGATCTGAAACAGCATCCCGATGGTCCGCATCCAGATACTGGAGACGCTTAAAAACAGTGTGTGACGCACCATGGTATTGCGAATCGGCAAACGAACACCCCCTGTCCCAGTGTATGGGCAGGGGGTGCGGATTAGCACTGGGGCTCCCAGCGCGACTCAAAATTCGCCTGTGGCGTAGAGCAGGGCGGACAGGGCGCAAAGCGGCGCTGTCTCGCAGCGCAGGATCCGGGGGCCCAAGGTGCAGATCTGCAGCCCGGCCTGTTGGGCGGCTTGGATCTCCTCCGGGGTAAAGCCGCCCTCCGGGCCTGTCATCAATGCGGCGGAGGAAAAGGTAGCGGCCCCAATGGCTTCCCGGAAGGTGCGGTGCTGTTCGTTTTCGTAAAACAGCACCGGCAGCTCTGCCTGGGCAGCCTGCGCCAAAGCTGCGTCAAAACTGGCCGCAGCTGTGACGGTCGGGATGCGGCCTCGGCCGGATTGGGCCGCGGCGGATGCGGCGATCTTATTCCAGCGCGCCAGCTTTTTGGTCAGCGCGCCTGCGTCCGGCGTTGAGACGCAGCGCTTAGAGGGGAAGGCGATGACCTCCGCCGCGCCGAGCTCCGTGGCCTTCTGGACCACGTGCTCTAGTTTATCTGCCTTGGCAAAGGCCAGAAAGATCCGGACAGCGCATTTGGCCTCCGCCGCAGTCGGTGCGCTGTGCCGGACAACGAGGCTGACCTGGCCCTGGCTGAGATCTGAGATGGTGCAGGTATGATCAGTCCCGTTGCCGTCGCAGACGGTGACGGTGTCGCCGGGTTTGAGCCGCAGGACCTTGGCATGGGCGGCGTTTTCCCCGGTGAGGGTCAAAAACGCGGGCTGCAGCTCGGCGACGGGCATGAAAAATTTAGGCATAACGATTCGCTCCTGTTTAGGCTGAGATTTGCGGGGCATTGCCACGGAGCCGGCGCTCCAGCGGCGACTGCAGCAGGCGGACAAAGCGTTTTACCACCAGCCCCGTCAGCAGGGCGGTGAGGATGGTCCCCTCCCGGATGCCGATGATCTTTCCTTGGAAAAATAGCAGCGACAACAGTAGTGCCAGCACCACACAGCAGACGTCAAAGGCGATCTTGAGATCGCCAAAATTTTTCCCGCTGACGTCAGAGATGGCCTTGACAAAGGCTTCACCGGAATTCAAAATCACATTGGCGATGACGGACAGACTGATGCCGAAGCCGAGGAGGATAATGCCGCACAGCACAAGCAGCAGACGCACCGGATAGTTGGGCACGGGGATGGCGGCCACACAGGCCATGCCGAGGTCCGTGAACCACCCGAAGAGCAGCGAGAGCGGCAGCTGTAGCAGCTGTATCGGCTGAAACTGCCTGCGCAGGATCAGGATCTGCCCGAGGATCAAAACGCAATTCCAAAGAATCAGCCAGACGCCCAGGGACAGGGCGGTGAACTTGCAGCTCAGGACATTGGCCGTCGACGAGATCGGCGAGACGCCGAGCTCTGCGTGTTTTGTTACAGCGACGCCGAAGGCGGCAAAGAGCAGACTGACGATGAATAAAAGATAGCGTTTTACGATTTCCGTGGGTTTCATGTGATTCCTGACTTCCTAATTTGCGGATCAAAGCCGTATGATTCCGCGGCTTTATTATTATAGCATATCTGGTTTCGGATGCATAGCTTTTAACGTGAAAAGCTAAGACATCCGGGATCGTGCGCGACATTGCTTTACCGCTGGCGCGTTGCATTCGCCCCGGCGGTATGATACACCTGCCCGAGACCACTTTGCCGCCGGTTTAGTTGAATGTGGCAAAACCAATGGAGGCGCAGCCATGGGTTATATTGAAATGCAGCACAGCTATAAGCGCTACCATATGGGCAATAGTGTGATCGAAGCCAATCGGGATGTGAGTTTCTCCATTGAGAAGGGCAAGCTGGCCATGATCCTCGGCAGCTCCGGCGCGGGGAAATCCACGGTGCTGAATATCCTCATTCTTCCTGTTTACGGACCTGATTGCCGCCCATAAGGCAGAGCAGCTTGCGGCCGCGCGTCAGACGCTGGAGGCCGGGGAAGCGGACTATGCTGCCAAGCAGAAAGAATTTGACACCGTCCAGGCGCAGCTGCAGGCGGCCGGCGAGGTCCTTGCCCAGAAGAAGCAAGCGCTGGACCGGGCAGAGGCGGCCTATCAGGTCAAAAAGACGGCGGCGGAGCTTTCTGATTATATCCGCCTGGGCCAGCGCGTCAGCGGGAAGACGCTCACGCTCACGGCGCTGGGGATCCTGGTCGGGTTCGGGCTTGGCAATCTTCTGTATGACTATATCTTGCCGTCGTGCCGCCGGATGAGGTCATGTTCAACCCCACTCTTGGTTGGAATGCCTTTGTGATCCCAGTCATCGTGATCGTGGGGCTCACCGCTATTTTGGGCGCGCTCATCAACCGCAGACGCAAGCGCGTCGATATGCTGGAGGCGCTGAAGTCTGTCGATTAAAAAGCATAGGAATGCCGCACCGGGAAACGGTGCGGCATTGGTGCTTTTCGTGGCGCATTTTGAAAAAGCGCTGGAGGGATGCAGGCAAGAACAGAAAAAAGGCGATGCAGCAAATGCTGCACCGCCTTTTGGTGTGTATGATCGCTTATTTGTACAGGTAGCTATACTTTTCCTTGATGGTGAGGATCAAGGTCTCGATGTCGGCGGGCAGATCGTTGTCCTTGCTCAGGTCAACGTCCTTCTCGCCATCCAGACGGATGCGAACCATATCGCCATCCAGGAACAGGACGCCGGCGTTTTTGGAGTCGACGAAGTCTTCCGCGGTCTGGAACAAGGTGAACTTGTCGTGGCAGGGCTCGGAAGCGTACGGGCAGTAGTGGGTGCAGTTGCCGCACTCGTTGCACATCTTGTCGATATGGACGATCTCATGACGGCCGTCTGCCAGCTTGATGACGACATTGGCACGGTTCGGGCAGGAATCTGCGCAGTTTTCGCAAACCGTGTTGCAGTCGACGCAGCGGCTGGCTTCGCAGCAAGCGCACTTGGAGCACTTGAGAACTGCCTTCTTGGCAATGGCCTCTGCCTTGGTGACGTAAGCTGCTTCGGGAATCTCATAGGTATGTGCTTCACCGATGACGATCTCTGCAAACTTCGCTGCGTCGGCAATGCCTTCAACGACGGTCGCCGGGCCGCGGGTCGCGTCGCCTGCGGCATAGACGCCGGCAACGTTCGTCTCGAATGCGGGACGGCCCTTGGCGTCAACTTCGATGCCGTTTGCCTTCAGGAGCTCGGAATCGACCTTTTCGCCGATGGCGGAGATGACCAGATCGCAGGGGATCTCCATGGTCTCGCCGGTAGCGACGGGACTGCGGCGGCCGGAAGCATCGGGCTCGCCCAGCTTCATGACGTTCAGCAGCAGCTTGCCGTCGGCCTGCTTCACAGGAGCGGCCAGCTCGACAAAGTTGACGCCTTCGTCAATGGCCAGCTGCAGCTCATGCTCGTCAGCGGGCATGTACTTCTTCGTACGGCGGTAGACGATGGTGGAACGGGCGCCCATGCGCTTTGCAACGCGGGCAGCGTCCATCGCGGTGTTGCCAGCGCCGACAACGACGACATCGCCGCTCAGGCACGGCTTGACTTTGCCCTTCATTTCCTTCATCCAGCCGATGACGCCTGCGACATTGCCTTCGATGCCCAGCTCGCCAGCCTTCCAAGCGCCGACTGCGAACAGAATGTGGGTATAACCCATGCCCTTGAGCTCGTCAACGGAGGGGGCCGGAGCGCCCAGCTTGACTTCGACGCCGTACTGCATCATCAGAGCGACGTCCTTGTCGATGGCTTCGTCAGAGATACGGAATGCGGGGATGACGTGACGCGGCACGCCGCCCAGCTGGTTCTCACGCTCAAAGATCGTGGTCGCGATACCGGCGCGGCCCAGGAAGTAAGCGGCTGCAATACCGGTCGGGCCGCCGCCGATGATGGCGACTTTCTTGCCAGCGACGGGAGCGGGCTTGCGGATGGAGGCCATCAGCGCGTTGTAGCCCTTCTTGGCGGCTTCCAGCTTCGTGTCACGGATCTGGACAGATTCTTCATAGAAATTCCGGGTGCACTTGTTCTGGCAGCGATGTGCGCAGATGGTGCCGGTGATGAACGGCAGCGCGTTCTTTTCCGTGATGAGCTTCAGGGCCGGACCATACAGGCCCTTGCGGCACAGCTCGATGTATTCGGGGATGTCCTGCTCGATGGGGCAGCCGCCCTTACAGGGAGCCGTGAAACAGTCGATCAGGGGAACCTTCTTGTCGGACTTGCGCTCCGGCATCGGCTTGATGGACTTGGTGTGATGCCAGTTGGTGTGGCTGGCGGTGCTCAGATCAGAGATGGCAGCAGTGTCGGTGCCGGCAAATGCCTTGAAGGGCATGCCTTCGACCTTTTCGCACATCTGGATGAGGCGGTTGTATCCGCCGGGCTTCAGGATGGTGGTCGCCACGGTGATGGGCCAAATGCCTGCTGCGAAGATCTGGTCGCAGTTGAAAGCGTCAGCGCCGCCGGCGAAGGAGATCCGCATCTTGCCCTTAAACTGACGGGAAATGCGGTTGCACATCTCGATGGTCAGCGGGAACAGGGAACGGCCGGACATGTACATTTCGTCGTTGGGCAACTCGCCGCGGGTGGTGTCGACAGGGAAGGTGTTGGAGAGCTTCAGGCCAAATTCCAGACCCTTGCTGTCTGCCAGTGCTTGCAGACGCTCGAACATCGGGACAGCGTCGGCCCACTGCAGGTCTTCGTTGAAGTGATGATCGTCGAAGACGATGTAGTCATAGCCCATGGAGTCCAGAATGGCGCGGGCGGTCTCGTAACCCAGGATGGTGGGGTTGCACTTAACAAAGGTGTGCAGGCCCTTTTCCTCGATCAGGTAAGAAGCGATGCGCTCGATCTCCTGGGGAGGACAGCCGTGCAGGGTGGAGACGGTGACGGAACGGGAGACGTTCGGGCTGATGGAAGCAATGTAATCCTTCTCTTCCGGGAACATCTCAGTCAGGACGGCAAGACATTCCTTAAACTGCTCGGAATTGGAGGCGTCCTTCATATTGTTGATGTAGCTGTCGATCTTCGGGCCCTTGACGCCTTCGTAATCGTAGCCGACGGACATGTTAAAGACGAAACCGTCCGGATCGCCGAAGCCGAATTTCTTGCTGATGAGCTTCAGTGCGCACCAAGCCTTGATGTACTCGTTCTGCGCCTGGGGGATTGTTAGTTCCGTGGACCATTCCTGGTTGTAGCCTTCGTCCTTCGTCCAGATGCAGGGACGCGGAATACATGCGGCCAGCTCTTCGCCGTCCATCTTCTGACAGGTCTTGAGCTCGAAGAAGCGAGCGCCTGCCATGTAAGCGGCGATGATGTTCTGCGACAGCTGGCTGTTGGGGCCTGCTGCGGGGCCGAACGGGGTCTCGATCTTTTCGCCGAAGATGGGCAGGGATTTGCCGCCGGCGTAGTAAGCTTTATGGATGCCGAAGATCTCGCCCTGGGTGGCGTATTCGGTGGTGATCCAGTTCATCAATTCGTTGAAGGGGATCGGGTACATTCTTTCAGACATTTGAATTCCTCCTGGTGTTGTGTTGCGTTTGCGTTTGCAAGCCGCGCCGGAGATGGCGGGCAGTCGGCGGCAGGATGCGCGCCGGTATTTCTGTTTTCTCCGATGCTTTTATGCCGCAGGGCGGCTACCCGGACGCTCCCGCCGGGCAGCCGCATCGTATTGCAGCGATTGCAGCGTCAGAATTAGTACTGGCAGTGGTTCAGCTCGCCCCACAGGCCCTTGGCCTGCTCCAGGCAGCGGGCGTTGACGGCTTCTTCGTCGATGCCGATGAGCTCGCGGTCCTTCATGAGGATCTTGCCGTTAGCGATGGTGGTCTGGCACTGGCGGCCGGTCATGCCGAAGAGCATATGGCCGTCGATGTTGGCGTCGGAGAACGGGGTGTAGGGCTTGTAATCCATGACGATAACATCAGCCGCAGCACCGGCTTCCAGAACGCCCAGCTTATCCGGGAAGTACTTGGCGCCGATCTTGGCGTTGTTCTTGAAGAGCATATCGGTCACTTCGCACCAGCCGACGTTGGGCAGGCAGGCGTTGCTGCGCTGCGAGCACAGGGCGACCTTGATGGACTCGAGCATATCGTTGGTGTACTGGTCGGTGCCCATGCCCAGCAGGATGCCAGCCTTGTACAGCGGCAGGACGGGGCAGATGCCGACGGCGTTGCTCATGTTGGATTCGGGGTTGTTGACGACCATGGTATTGGTTTCCTTGAGGATTTCAATCTCGGCCGTATTGACATGGATGCAGTGCCCCAGAATGGTCTTCGGGCCCAGAATGCCATGATCCTGCAGGCGCTGCACGGGGCGGCGGCCATAGTTCTGCAGGCTGTCATAGACGTCGTTCATGCCTTCGGAGACATGGATATGGAAGCCGGTGCGGCCATTGTTGGCTTCGACCATACGGTCAAAGGTCTTGTCGGAGATGGTGAACAGAGCGTGGCCGCCGAACATCGCTGCCAGCATCGGGTCCTTTTCCTTCTCACAGTAGGTGATGAAGTCTGCATTTTCCTTGATGGCGGCTTTGGCCTTGTCCTCGCCGTCACGGTCGGAAACTTCGTAACACAGGCAGGAGCGGATGCCAAATTCCTTCGCGGATTCCGCGATCTGGAACAGGGAGCCTTCGATGCCGCCGTAAGCTGCATGGTGGTCAAAGATCGTGGTAACGCCCTGCTTGATGCAATCCAGGTACAGGGAGTCGGCAGAAGCCTTTGTCCGCGGCAGGGTCAGCTTGCGGTCCAAAGACCACCAGGAGCCTTCCAGGACTTCCAGGAAGTTGGTGGGGTTATTGCCAACGATGGACAGGCCCCGGGCCAGGGAAGAGTAGATGTGCGTATGCGCGTTGATGAAAGCGGGCATGATGACGCCGCCCTTGGCATCGACAAACTCAGCGTCCGGATACTTTTTCTTCAGGTCGCTGGTGGTGCCGACTTCTTTGATCTTGGTGCCGTCGATCACTACGCCGCCGTCGGGCAGGTAGGGGGTGTCGGCACTGCGGGTGATCAGTCTACCGTTTGCAAGAATGTACATGTGGGTTTCCTCCTTGGAAAAAATTAAGTACGCGTATAAAAAAGGTGAAGTTGCCCGAACATAGTTATACCTTTCGGAGCACCTTCACTCAAGCAGCGCTGAGTGATAGTTGAAGCCCGTGCGCGCAGCACTTCGTTACAGCTATCAGTCTTCACTTGTCATACTAATTATAATCGACGAAAAAATAATTTGCAATAGAAAAACAAATTTTTGCCCCGGGCATTATTCACAAAAAAGGCAGCGACGTTTTGAGCATGATGCAAAAAATACAATATTTTCACCGATAATGAAGAAAAAAACGATGTATTTACGGTTTGAGACAAATATTTACTCGCTGAATTGTAAATAACTGCTAAATTCTGGGCGTGACGCGTGGTATTCTCCCGGCATCCCAGCATGGAACGTTTGTAAAACGTAAAGTCTGTCCTGCGCAGAGGGAAAAGCGGTGTTGAAATTTTTGGGTAGGGGTCGAAATTCTGCAGGATGTGTGCTATAATCAGGCCAGAACTAAGTACATGGCACCGCCGCTGCGCGGTGTGGGGAGAACGACATGGAGATAAAACTGATTGCCTTCGATTTGGACGGCACACTTTTGCGGGAGGATAAGACGGTTTCCCCGGCAAATCAGACGGCGCTGCGGGCGGCAGCTGCACAGGGTATCTTCCTTGTCCCGGCGACGGGGCGCATCTACCCGATTATCCCGGAGCAGGTGAAGCAGATGCCGGAGATTCGGTATTTTATCTGCGGCAATGGGGCTTCGGTGTATGACAAAACGGAGCTGCGGGAGCTCTATTCTGCACAGATTCCGTTAGAGCGCACGCTGGCACTGTTTTCCTATATTGACCGGCAGCCGTATCCGGTTATCTATGATTGCTATGCGGATAACTGCGCCTGGACCTCGCAGCGGCATTATGAGTCGGCGGATACGTACATTACAAATATCTATTCAAAAGAACTCTTTAAGCGATTTCGGCGGGCGGTGCCGGAGTTGGCGAACTATATTCGGCAGCGGGGCGGCCCGGTCCAAAAGATACAGCTGTATTTCAAAGAGCCAGGGGATCGCGTCGGCCTGGTGGACCGGTTGGCGCGGGATTTTCCGGATATTCAGGTCAGCTCTTCCATTTCCAATAACCTGGAGCTCAACTGGAAGGATGCCGGTAAGCATACGGCGCTGCGGGTGCTGTGCGACCATCTAGGCCTCTCTCTGGGCGACACGATGGCACTGGGCGATGGCAGTAATGATATTGGGATGCTAGAGGCGGCTGGCGTCGGTGTGGCGATGGAAAATGCAGCACAGAATGTCCGCTGCGCGGCAGACAGCGTGACAGCCTGCAACGAATGCGACGGCGTGGCGCAAGCCATTGCCCGCTATTGCCGGGCTGCAGTGCTGCAGCGCAGTGCGGCCCAATAAATGCAGAAAGACGGCGCGGCTGTCAGCTTCAAGCTGGCGGCCGCGCCGTCTTTCCCGTTCTGCCTGGGGGATGCAGCGCTTTCCTTAATAGTAACGGGTCACGCGGCGCTCGCAGAAGTGGATGACATTGGGGTTGTAGTACTCCCGGTTGATCATCAGGGGGTGATTGTCCTTATCCATCGAGGTGGATTCAAAGAAAAGGATCGGTGTGCCTTCGTCGAGCTCCAGCGCCGCGGCGACCTCGCCGGTGGCAGCGATGGGGAAAATATCGACGACGTCGAAGGCAATATCCGGGAAGTTGAAACGCTCCTGCAGAATGTTAAAAATACTGGTCTCATCCATGGGGTACTGGAACATCTCGTCGGTGACAAACTCATGGGTATAGTAGTTCATGCCGTAAATGGCGGGCTTTTTGTTGCCAAGGAAGACTTTTGTCACCCGGTAGAGAGAGTCGTCCTGCGTCTGCAGCTTTCCGGCGATCTCCGGGTCTGCTGGGACGCTTTCGACCCGCCCGTTGATGACCGAGGGTGTCAGGCCGATCGAACCGATGAGCTCTGTAAACGGCATACCCTCGGAAATGCGGCAGGACAGATTGCTGACGACCTGATTGATGATCGTTCCACGGCCCTGGATCCGGGAGATATAGCCCAGATTTTCCAGGTTGGCCAGCGCGTCGCGTACGGTTGTCCGGCTGACGCCAAACATCGCGGCGATGCCTTCCTCTGAGGGAATGGCGCCGTCCTTAAAATAGCCGCTTTTGATCATCTTCTTCAATTCATGCCGCACGATACTGGCGGCGCTGTTCCGACGGATTCGTTTCACCTGCATAGCTTGACTCCTTACGCAAAATACTTCCAATAAGTAATACAATACGATGTTGACCGAATAGTGTTTGCTTTAAATATAGCACGGTTCAGAGAAAAAGGCAAGGATAAAATCAACCAAAAAACACTGCACAAAGACCGAATGCTGCCCGCCGTGAGGATCTTGCCGCAGACAGCAGCGGGCGTGGACGGCTTCGGCCAGGCGCGCTGCGGGAGACCTGGAGGGAAAGTGCGGGCAGAGTAGAAGAACGGCAGGCGGTGAGCCGCCTGCCGTTCCGGACAGTTGAATTAGCAGTAGACACCGTCGCCGGGGATCGGGATACCCAGGTCCTTGGCATACTGACGGAACTGCAGGTACTTCTCCTTGTACTCGGGAATGGGCTCGAGCGTGGAGATGTTGTACAGATCGCGGAAGGAGCAGCCCTTCGGGGGATCGTACAGATCGTTTTCGAACTTCGGAATAACTTCCTTGCAGATACGGTTGGCGTCTTCCAGGCTCAGACCAGCAGCGCCCTTGAAAATCGCAGCATTGTACCATGCGCAGATGGGGGTCAGATGGTTCTTCTTGGAGCCGCCAGCAGCACGCGGGCTGATGGTGAAGGCCTGGCCGGAAGCGGAAGCAGCGGTCATACCAACGATGGATTCCAGGAAGAACATATCCGTCATCGGGCCGGAGACCTGGTTGATGGTCTTCATCAGCGGGATTCTGGAGTTGCGGCAGATCGCCTGGGTCGCCATGGACTGGGCCCAAACGCCGATACGACCGCAGTTACCAGCATAACGCAACTCGTAGGACGGGGAACCGGGCAGGCCAGCGCCGCAGATCGGGAACTGCAGCAGGTCGGTCGCGATGGAAGCGATCGCGGTTGTCTCGGGACCGCCGGTGTAACCGCCGACCATAGTGGGGGATTCGGAGCGGACAACGCCACCCAGTTCGTACGCCACGAAGCACTTATGCAGGGTGGTGTAGTTGATCTTCAGAGAAGCGGGGTTCAGGCACAGAGCCAGCTGCGGCTGCTCATACAGGTTGAACGCTGCGAGGAAGCCGAAGTGGGTGGAAGCGCTGGAAACCAGGGAGTTGGGCATGCCTGCGCGGCCTGCGCGCCACTGAGCTTCCTTACGCATATGATACTCGTAGATACCAGCAAAGGTCTCGTAGGGGGAGTCAGCCAGCAGCGGGCTGCCCATGACGGTGTCCAGAGACGGGCCTTCCTGCATATCAACCAGCGGGCAGGTCACGATGCCTTCGACCAGCGGGATGTACAGCTCTTCGTCCATCTGGATGGACAGGGGAGCAGTAAAGATGGGCTCAATGCCATCGGAAGGTCTGCGGCACTGGATGAGCTTCTGCTCGGTGCCGTGGCCCAGGGTGAAGTGGTCGATGACCTTGTTGAATTCACGCTTGAGCTCGTCCTCGTTGACCTTGATGACTGTCTCGGTGTCGGGGCAGAAGAAGCCCAGACGCAGGGCAGCTTCCCAACCGGCCTGGAAGAAGCGGTCCGCCAGCTCGGGGTCGGTGTTGACGGGGTTGTTGGGATCGCAGGTGCCCAGCAGGTTGTACTTCTTCGCAACTTCCTTCAGGGTACGCGGAACAATCTTCTGGTCCCAGTCTTTTTCGAGGACACGGTCACCGGTGCGGGCTTTGTCCAATGTACGAAGTATTTTCTTATGTTTTTCCATTGTGCTTACTCCTTACGTATTAAATCTAGATGAAATTCAGATTTGCGATTGAATAGGGGTAACTCCCGGTGGTGCACACAGGAGATTACACTTCGCTGATAAGACCGGACTGCGGTGCAGCTGCCATCAGGCGATCCGCCATCTTAACAGCCAGGTCAGCCGTACGGGAGTAGCCGTCCGCACCGATCTTTTCCGCATAGTCGGGGTTGATCGGGCCGCCGCCGATGGCAATGTGGAATTTGTCACGCTTGCCTTCGTTGGTCAGACGATGGATGAGCTCTTCCATGTAATACTGGGAGGTCGTCAGCAGGGAGGATACCGCGATGATGTCTGCATTTTCAGCAACTGCCGTGTCGATGAACTTGTTGGTGGAAACGTCAGTGCCCAGGTCAACGACTTCATAGCCATTGACAGCCAGCTGCGTCGCAACCAGACTCTTGCCGATGTCGTGCAGGTCGCCCTTGGCGCAGCCGATGACGATCTTGCCCTTGAAGGCGCTGTCAGCACTCTGCATATAAGGCGTGCAGGTCTCGATCAGAGCTTTCATGCAGTCGCCGCCAAGCATCAGCTCGGGCAAAAATGCGATCAGATTGTTGAAGTCTTCGCCCAGCTGGTTCAGCGCGGGAACGCCAGCGTCGGAGATGATGGCCTGGGGCTCAACGCCGTCTTCCAGTGCCTTCTTGGTGAGCTCTACGACCAGATCTTCGTCACCGTCATAAACGGCTGTTTCGATTTCTTTCAAAAGTTCTTGCATGTGTGTTGTTCCTCCTGTCAATTGTTGTAGACGGATGTTATTTTGAGATGTCATAGGTAATACGACCACATGACAATCTCACGTTCTGATATCATAATACCTTTTTTTTGAAAAAAGTCAATATCTGGATGCGTATTTTTTGGCCATCCTTTTAATTTTGGCTAGAATGTCCAAAAGTATGACGACCAGATTGTGCAATCTGCGAACAAATCGGGGCTCCCTCTGCGATAAAACCGGGAATTGCTTGTAGTTTGGGCGGCGATATGATATGATGCAGCCAGAAAAATTGCAGCGCGCCTGCTGCTGTCCAAAGAATTGGACATACTTTGTGCTATCATAGAATTAGCTCGAAGACAGGAGGTCGTGCAATGATGCAGTGCTCTATTTTATATGTACGGGGACATGTGGAGGTTTATGACATGGCGGGGCGTTTTTTGTTCTCTGCCGATACCCGCCAGGAGGCGCTGCAGGAGCTGCGAGAGGCGCAGGAAGGGGAACGGCGATGATGCGGAATTTCAAAATGCTGCTGGCCTATGACGGCAGCCGCTACCGGGGCTGGCAGCGGTTGGGCGATTCGGACCGGACGATCCAGGGTAAGCTGGAGGCGTGCCTGACGGCGCTTTTGCAGCAGCCAGTGCAGGTCTCTGGGGCGGGGCGGACGGATGCCGGGACCCATGCCATAGGGCAGGCGGCCTCCTTCCGGGCTGAGACGGCGCTGCCTGCGGCGCAGCTGCTCCGGCAATTGCGCGCCCGGCTGCCGGAGGATATCGGCGTGCTGGACCTGCAGGAGGCCGCGCCCCGGTTCCATGCGCGGCTAAACGCGGTGTGCAAGACGTATCGCTATCGCGTCTGGGTCAGTGACCAGCCCTGCGTCTTTGACCGGAAGTATGTGTATGTTTGCCCGGGGGCCTATGATCTTGCGGCCATGCGCCAGGCGGCGGAGACACTTCTGGGCAGTCACGATTTTCTCGCCTTCAGCGCC